>JAIOQJ010000309.1 GCA_021413475.1 Planctomycetota bacterium
ACCGTTGAAAATAAACGAAGCATTCGTAGCGGCGATCGTGATACTGCCAAGGATCGTCAAGCTATTGGCATTGTTGTTGTTATTGGTGACAACTGTCATCGGCCCGGCAAGATTGAGCGTCGTTATCGCACCCATGAGAGTCACGCCGGTACCGGTACCGTTGTTAACGATCAAGCCGTTGCCGCCAAAGTTAATCGTACCAGACACAATGGTATTTCCACTGCCCGTACCGCCAACACTGACCACATTGCCGTAAGGAACAAGGAAGTTCGTCACACCCGACAAGGTCATCGTGCCCGAACCGTTGTTGACCAATGCGATTGGGCTGCCGCTGCTTCGACCCATCCCGGCAAAAATGGTGCTGCTCAAAGTGAAATTGGAAGCGCCGGAATTGGTAAACGTCGTGCTGCCGCTCAGTAACAAGATGCCTAACGAAACGTCGCCGGTTCCACTGTTGGTGATGTTCGAATTCCCCGTTAGCCTCAAAATACTATTCAGCCCATTGACACCTCCCGCTCCCGTACCGTTGAAAACGATATTGTTCGCACCAGCATTAATTAGGCCGCGAAGACGGAGGGCGGTCGGGGCGTTATTCGTGATCGTCGTCGCACCGCCCAGCGTGATATTCGTGATCGTTGTCGCACCGGTTCCGGTGGAACTGTTAATAATCGAAGACGCGCCCGTGAACGTGATCCCGCCACTGATCGACGTGTTACCCGAACCGCTGCCATTGACGGTGAACGAGTTGGTGCCGGCTGCAATCGGCCCCGTGAAGTTCAGGAATCCTGAACCATCATTCGTAAATACGGTGCTGGCACTCAAACTTGTGGCAGCACTGATCGTAATGTTCGCCACATTTGTGGCGGCAATGTCCAGAACTGGACTGATACCCCCAAAATTCAACCCGGTCGCGGTGCCGCCGAGATCAATCGTGATCGTCGTGCCAGCACCGGTGCCGTCGAAATTAAGCTGGTTCAACGTGAAAATCCCGGCAATATTGTCAGTTGCCGTGTAAGACGTGGTCCCGCCAAAATTGAGTATCGTGGTTGAGCCGGAGGCAGGGGTGCCACCGATCCAAACTGCGGAACTCCAGTTCCCACTTCCCGGCTGATTCCAGGTGTAGGTCTGTGCCTTCGCATCCCCCACGCAGATGCTTAACATCAAAGCGGCAATGGAAATAGGGAGGAGGGACGCCCAGGAACGGGGTGTAGCCGTACGGGAGAGATTCATGATGGAACCCGTAAAACGAGAATATGGCGATATCGAGTCAAAACCAATCCGAACAAACGTCTTCCGTCGTTGATTTGGCGCGAGTTCAACGGAAAACCACTGCACTAGGCGTGCGCAGAGAATGCGCGGACTTTTCCGAATGTTGCAGCATTCGTTGTAATAGTCTAAATTCGGCGTTGAGCGGTTGCAATGGTAAATCACCCATATTTACTCGATTTGTTCAAAATTGGGTAACTGGGGGAAGAGATACCATCAGCTCCGCCGAATCTTCACATTCGCTCAAATGCCGATCAGCTGGCCCCGAAACTCGTCACGAGAATGCAGAAAACAGGCAGTTCGACCCGCGATGAACGCACTTGATATTAGCTCATTATATACAAGGACTTAAATCGAATGACGCGAAATCGGATTTCGGGTCTGATTTACAGGCCAACCCTCGTTCTGCATCGATTTTCTCGCCATCGCCACGACGAAACCGAGTCAAGAACTGACATTTGTCAAATCATTTTTCTTATTTTAATCTGATTGTCTATTCGGTTGCAGTCAGGGCAGCTGACCCGCTCCCCTTCACGAATCAGCCGATCGGACACATCCAAACCGGACCGCTCCATCACATCCGCGTTCCTCAATCGGGGCATCGTGGAAGCGAAACCGCGGGCGGCGGTGGCAATCGCTCATTGTCCACGCCTATTATGTGCCTATCACTGATTAGGTGAGTTCGGAAAACTCACTGTTGTACACGTAATATCAAGAAGATCCTCGATCAATGCACACTCCCGAAATTTTAATCATCGGTGCCGGTCCAGGGGGTCTGGCGGCCTCACTCCTACTTGCTCAGGCAGGCCTGAAAGTCCGCATTGTCGAACGGCTGCCGCGAGTCGGGGGCCGATGCTCCGCCCTGGAAGCAAGTGGTTTTCGCTTTGACTTGGGACCCACTTTTTTCCTGTATCCCCTGGTGCTCGAGCGAATTTTTCGATTGATCGGCCGTCGTCTGCAACACGAAGTGCCGATGGTAAGACTCGACCCGCAGTATCGACTGTTTTTTGGTCAAGGCGGCGAGCTTTTGTGTACGCCAGAAGTCGACCGCATGGAATCGGCCATACGAAGTCTGGCACCCGCGGACGCACTTTCGCTACGCCGTTTTCTGGCGGATAATCGCGAGAAACTCGCGAAATTCAAGCCGACTCTCGAAAGCTCATTTCTGAGTTGGCGGCGACTTTTTAGCCGGGACATGCTGAAGCTTTTGCCGATTCTGCGTCCCTGGAGTTCTCTCGATTCGGAATTGTCTCGTTACTTCAAGGATTCACGGGTGCGGCTGGCTTTCTCGTTTCAGTCAAAATATCTGGGCATGTCCCCCTTCAATTGTCCGAGCCTTTTCTCGATTCTTTCGTTTCTCGAGTATGAACACGGCGTTCACCACCCGATCGGCGGTTGTGCGGCCGTTTCGGAAGCGATGGCGAAAGTCGCGGAAGAGATGGGCGTCACGATCTCGCTTAACGAGGATGTGGAAGAAATCCTGTTTGAAGGAAAAAAGGCCGTCGGCGTGCGAACCAGTCAGGGAATCCACCGCTGCGACGCCCTTGTCATAAACGCGGACTTCGCCCGAGCCATGGGCCGGTTGGTGCCCGATCGATTGCGACGCCGCTGGACCGAACGAAAAATTGCCGGCAAACGGTTCTCGTGCTCGACGTTCATGCTCTACCTCGGCATCGACGGCTGCGAGGATCAAGTCGATCATCACACGATTTACACCTCGCGCGATTATGTCCAGAATCTTGACGACATCGAAAAAGGCCACGTTCTTTCAGAAGATCCTTCGTTTTACGTCCAGAACGCGTGCGTCACCGATCCGACTTTAGCTCCGGCAGGACAGAGTACGCTCTACGTACTTGCACCGGTCACCCATCAGCATCCGAACGTCGACTGGTCGGTGGAGAAACATCGCTTTCGGCGTAAGTTGTTTGACCAGTTTCACAAAATCGGCATCAAAAACATCGAAAAGCGGATTCGCTTCGAAAAGATGGTAACACCGGCCGACTGGGAAAATCAGTATGAAATCCATCGCGGGGCGACGTTTAACCTGACGCACAATCTTGGGCAGATGCTCCACCTGCGGCCTCGCAATCGCTTCGAGGATTTGGAGTCGGTCTACCTGGTCGGCGGCGGTACGCATCCGGGCAGCGGCTTACCGGTCATTTATGAGTCATCACGCATCACCAGCCGCTTGCTGCTTGAAGATTTTCAGCGCGACACCGCCTGGCTCGATTCGGAAACAACGGGATCATCACCGAATCAGATCGTGTCTGCCGAACACGCCGTCGCCTGAATTTGCCAGGTTCTCAAGGTTTTAATGGAGTTTCAGATGGCGTTGTCTTCTCGTGTTGGCATCATCGGTGGTGGCTTGGGTGGGCTGGCAACCGCCTGCGTTTTGGCGGCGAGGGGACACCAGGTCACACTTTTCGAGAAGAGTGCTTGGCTCGGCGGCAAGGCTGCGATCCTTGAAGAATCAGGCTACCGGTTCGACATGGGGCCAACCATTCTGACGATCCCCAGCGTGCTGCGTCGAATCTTCGCGGAAGCGAACCGTGAATTGACTGACTATCTTGATTTGATTTCACTCGATCCCCAATGGCGTTGCTTTTACGAAGACGGCTCGGTTCTCGATCTGCACGCGAATATCGAGAAAATGGGCGGCGTTCTCGAACAGTATTCGCCCGGGGCAGGTGAGGGCTACCGTCATTTCCTTCGATTTTCCCAGCGAATGCATGCCATTTCGGATCGCTTCTTTTTCTGGCGATCTGTCGGCGGTATGAAGGACATGATCGACCTGAAGGTCGGCTTCAAGCCGAGCCTGCTCTCCGACGTTTTGGCGATGCGGATGGGGCATTCGGTCGCCTCGACAGTCCGGAAGCACGTTCCCGATCCACGTGTGGCCCAGATGCTCGATCACTTCACGCAATACGTGGGTTCATCGCCCGATCAGTCGCCGGCCGTCCTTTGCGGCATCGCCCACATGCAGACGGCCGAAGGCATTTGGTATCCGCGCGGCGGCACCCGCGCCGTGCCGAACGCCCTCGTCAAACTCGGTGCTGAGCTTGGTGTCGACTTTCGACCAGGGACCGGCATTCGCCGAATTCTGACTGACGACAGCCAACGCTCGGCGAGGGGCATCGAAACCGACACGGGCCAACGGATCGCCTTCGATGCGGTCGTCTCCAATGCGGATTCCGTGCGGACTCATCGCGAATTGCTCGATCCAGCCACCAAACCCGTCCATCGCTTCAATCGACGACGCCGTTACGAGCCAGCCTGTTCCGGCGTGGTGCTCTATCTCGGGCTCGATCGTGCCTACGAGCATCTGCTGCACCACAACTTTGTATTCTCCCGCGATCCCGAAGCGGAGTTCGAGTCGATCTACCGCAAGGGCGAACCAGCCGACGACCCGACGTGTTACGTCTGCGCCCCGGCGCGGAGCGAACCCGCGGTGGCACCGGCGGGCGGTGAATCGCTATATGTTTTGGTCCACACGCCTTATCTCCGGCCGCATCACGATTGGTCAAGGATGTTCCCGGCCTATCGCCAAATCATCTTGAACAAGCTTGCGAAATGTGCCGGTATGGATGACCTCGAAAGCCGGATTCGCTTTGAATCGCGGCTCACGCCCCAGGACATTCACGATCGTTACCTGGTCTTGAACGGTGCGATCTACGGGCTCGCCAGTCACGGCAAATGGCTTGGAGCCTTCAAGCCGGCTAATCGCTCGCCGGATCTGACGGGGCTCTATTTCGCCGGCGGTTCGGCCCATCCAGGCCCCGGCATGCCGATGGTGTTGATGTCCGGCTGGATCGCGGCCGATTCTCTGGATCAAGACTCACGAACTCGTATGAAGAAGATCACTCGTCCCGCCGAGATGGCTACCTCGTGAGCCTCCCATGAGTATTGCCGCCGATCCAGTGCTCCCCCACCAGTCGCTCTGGATGTTCCGCTTGTTTCGCTGGCATTGTGGGCGATATGCCCGCAAGCATTTTCACGCCGTCCGGTTTTCTCGTTCAAGCCCCGCGATACCCGCGCTTCAAGGCAGGCCGCTGATCTTCGTGATGAATCATCCTTCGTGGTGGGACATCATTGCCGGAGTGGTGCTTACCAACCGCTTCGTCGAATTTCGACACTTCGCCCCGATTGACGCCGACATGCTGCCGAAGTACCGTTTCTTCTCGCGAATCGGTTTCTTTGGAATTGATTCAACCCCACGCGGCGCGGCCCGTTTTTTACGGACGACGAAGGCGATCTTTGAACAACCGCATCGAGCGCTCTGGATCACCGCTCAGGGGAAATTCGTGGATCCTCGCGTACGCCCGATCGAACTTCGGCCAGGTATCGGCTACGTCGCTTCGCGATTGCAGAAAGGCTTGATCGTACCGGTGGCTGTCGAATATCCGTTCTGGCAAGAACGCACTCCCGAAATGCTCCTTCGCTACGGCGAACCGCTCGACCTTGCCGATGGCTCGCATCGCGACGGGCGTGAATGGACGGCAGCGATTGAATCGGCGTTGACCGTCGCACAGGATGCATTGGCGGCCGAGGCGATTCAGCGTGATCCGGCCGCCTTCGAGGTTCTGGTTTCGGGGAAAGTGGGTGTCGGCGGCGTCTACGATGGCTGGAGGCGATTCAAGGCCTGGATTCGCGGTCGGCGGTTCGACGCCGGCCACGCACCGCCGCCCATTGATGTGAAAACGGAAGGCAGCCGCGCATGATCTGGACGATCTTGGCCGGGCTTTCGCTTCTCTTCGCCCTGATTCCGGCCGTTCTTTATGCCTGGAACGTCCGGCTGTATCGAAGTCCTTCGCTTCCCTGCAAAACGCTGCCTCCGGTCTCAATCCTCATTCCGGCTCGTAATGAATCGCTTTCCATCGGCCCGGCGATTGAAGCAACCCTCGCCACTCAGAGGATCGACTTCGAGATCGTGGTGCTCGACGATCATTCCGAGGACGACACGGCCGCGATCGTCAAACGCCTCGCCGCATCGAATGGTCGAATTCGCCTAGAGAAGGCCCCTCTCCTGCCGCCTGGATGGTGCGGGAAGCAACACGCTTGTTTCACGCTCGCGAAATTGGCTCGGCATCCGGTTTTCTGCTTCATCGATGCCGACGTGCGACTCGCTCCGGATGGCCTGGCACGAATGGTCAATTTTTTGGAAACCTCTCAAGCCGATCTGGTCAGCGGCTTTCCTCGGCAAGTGACGGAAACGATCCTTGAATGGCTGCTGATCCCGCTGATTCATTTTCTTCTGCTCGGCTTCCTGCCGATCTCTCGGATGCGAAAAAGCCGAAAATCGGCGTTCAGTGCTGGGTGCGGGCAATTGTTCGTCTGCACGCGTGAGGCCTACGAGAAGAGCGGCGGCCATGAGCAAGTGAAGGCGTCGCTGCACGACGGCCTCACGTTGCCACGAGCCTTTCGCAAGCAGGGATTCCGCACCGATCTGTGCGATGCGACCGAAGTGGCCGATTGCCGAATGTACCATTCGGCCCGTGAAGTTTGGTTCGGCCTGGCCAAGAACGCCCGAGAGGGGCTGGCTTCCGCCAAACTGATCGTCCCCGCGACACTGATGCTGCTCATGGGACAGGTGCTACCCGTCGCCATGCTTTTGCATTTCATCGTCCACTTCGCGCGGTTGGTTGCCGCCGCGGGGCCCGACTTCGGGTCTGTCATCATCGCCTTCGAGCAATCACAAATCGGGGCGGGATTGGCCCTGGCTTCGCTGGCAACGCTGGCCATGTACTATCCTCGATTCGAGGCGGCGTATCGCTTTCGACAACCGCTCATCGGAGCACTGCTGCACCCCTTCGGAATGGTGATCCTGCTGATGATTCAGTGGTACGCAGCACTGTTTCGGCGAACGACCTCGTGGAAGGGGCGTACCTATCCGGGATAGCATCGCACTACCTTTAGATTTGATGATGGGGGAACACCACCACTAGCACACGCACCGGAAAATCCAGGCGACTTAGGGACTTTCGCCTCTGGCGTCGTGATCGTCTGGTCCACGATCAACTGGCGTGCTTTTTCGGTCTGGCCCGTCTACAAATGAGTTGCTGTCGTCCAAGAGACTTAAGCGGCCCTGCCTCGAATCACGGAAAATCGTGCGAGGACAAGGAAATGAATGCCTTCCGGCAATCAAGGAACATTAAAGAGGTTCGTTATGTTGAAGCTCAATCGTCTCGGTAAGCTGCTGCTCGTAGCAACTGTCACGGCTACAGCTTCGGGCGTCGTTTGCGGTCAGGAAGAAGCGTCCACCTGGAACCAGTGGCGAGGTCCAAGCCGGGATGGTCTGGTTCGTGGGTCGAACTGGCCAAGCTCACTTTCCGAGACTAACCTCGTCAGACTCTGGCGTGTGGAACTGGCACCCAGCTATTCCGGTCCGATCGTTTCCGACTCAGCCGTGTTCGTCACCGGGACCGCCGAAAAGAAATCGGAAGTCGTGTACGCTCTCGACCGAAAATCGGGGAAGGAACTATGGCGAGTTCAGTGGCCTGGTGCGATCACGGTCCCGTTCTTTGCCGCCTCGAATGGCAGTTGGATTCGTTCGACCCCTGCCTATGATGGCGACAGCCTGTACGTCGCTGGTATGCAAGACGTGCTGGTGTCGCTCAATGCCAAGACCGGGAAAGAGCAATGGCGTGTCGATTTCGTTAAGGAATTCAAGGCACCGTCACCAGCGTTCGGCTTCGTTAGCTCTCCTTTTGTGGATGGCGATTCGCTTTATGTCCAGACCGGTGCCTCGCTCGTCAATCTGGATAAAAATACCGGGAAGATCATCTGGCGTGTCCTGAAAGACGCCGGGGGAATGATGGGCAGTGCCTTTTCGTCTCCCGTCTTGGCAATGCTGGCGGGTCAGCGCCAATTGCTCGTTCAGACTCGTGAGAAGCTGGTCGGTGTCGATCCGAAAACCGGCGAAGTTTTTTGGGAACAGAAAGTGCCAAACTTTCGGGGCATGAATATTTTGACGCCCGTGGTTCTTGGCGATGGCATTTTCACCAGTTCGTATCAAAACAAGTCGTGGCTATTCAACGTCTCCAAGCCGGAAAAGAAGTTCCAGATCAAGGAAGGATGGAGCAATAACGCACAGGGGTATATGTCAACGCCGGTGGTCATCGACGGTTACGCCTATCTTCATCTCCAAAATCAGCGGTTCACTTGCATCAACCTGACCACAGGTGAGCGAACCTGGACCTCTCAGGCATTTGGCAAGTATTGCAGCTTGGTAGCCCAGAAAGACCGTATTCTGGCTCTGGACCAACGGGGCAAGCTCCTTCTCATCAAGACGAATCCCAAGGAATTTGAACTCATTGATGAGCGGAAGGTCAGCGACCAGGATACCTGGGCGCATGTGGCCGTGTGCGGCGATGAGGTCTTTGTTCGGGAACTCAACGCGATCAGCGTATTTCGCTGGAAGGATTCCAAGGCCAAATAGCGGCGCGGCCGAATAGTGGGTGAAACTCACCACTTGACGAGAAGATTTGCCCCTAAGAAAGCACCTGGCTTGATGACAACTCGATCGTGCAAGTTTGAGATTTGGTTCTGGCCCTCGCCGTAGTAGCGGTCGAACGCGTAGCCGGCGTTCAGGTCGAGAATGGCATGGGTCCAGATGTCCCACCGAACACCGCAAATCAGGCGATTCTCAAAAGCCAAGAACCGTTCCTTTTGATCCGCGCGATCGGCCAAGAAATATGCTTCGTTCAGCCATTCAAAACCGCCGTAGATGTTCAATCCATCCATCACTCGATAGGTCGCACGGGCATTGACATTCGTGACCGGAATGTACGAGAAGGTGAGAGTCAGATCTTCAACCGGTTTCCACATGGCTGAAAATGGGATTCCGATGTTTACATGCAGTTCATCCGAGGGTTTCCATGAGTACGCAATACCCGGAATCGGGAAAGTTAGATTGCCAACGGGCGAGTACATTAGCGAGAACATCCACGAGTCCCGTTCATTCTTGGCAGGGATTTTGAGGAACCCAAAGAAGCCGACGTTCATTTCGTCGATGCTATGAAATGGTTTATCGCTTGCGGATCCAAATGTCGTACTCAGTCCACCCGACCAGCCGTTGTCGAACTTGTGCATGTACATCAGTCCGGCGCTGATATTCCACAACTCGTTCGGAAAGGGTCGCTTAGTGTCTGGAAGGATGGCATCGGTAAAAAACAGGGTATTTCGGACCCCGGCCATCAACAAAACCGTATCGCCGCCTTCCCGCCAAATCGGAATAGCCCCAGAGAGATTCTGCCGAACCAATCCAAGGTCAGCCGCCGAATTGGATACGGGGCGGGAAGGGTACCATGCGGCCTTATAACCCGGCACACCCATCCCAGGCCCACCCATTCCTCCACCCAACCCAATCCCGCCAAACGCCCTACTGCCAGCGTTTTCTTCCTTGATAGGAGCCTGGGGCGGAATCTCTGCATCGGACGCAGCAACGCTTTGCGCTGGTTGTTCTTGGCCCCAAGTGAAGCTGGTTGCCAAGAATGCCGTGCCGATCATCGTCCATACAAATCGCCAGAACTTCCGCATGAAAGAATCCTTTCCTTGTGCGGTACCATATTCTGCCGTTGCCAAACCTAGGTATGTGACACGAATTAATAGTGCGGCATTGGCGGAAGTCGACTTTTGTTTCAAAATGTCGGCCCAATTTTTTTTCAGCTTTCAAACTATTGCTACCGCCGCGGGAATCGACATGGTGTCCGTCCTGATCGCCTTCGAGTAATCACAAATCAGGGTGGGATTGGCCCTGGCGTCGCTGGCCATGTAGTAGCCGCGTTTCGAAGCGGCGTACCGATTCAAACAACCGCTTCTCGGAGCGCTGCTGCACCCCGTGGGCGTGGTGATCCTGCTCATGATTCAATGGTACGCCGCAATGTTTCGGCGAACGACCTCGTGGAAGGGGCGTACCAATCCGGGATAGCTCAAACGTCAATTTCCTCGGCCGCAACCTTGTCGGCGTTGTTCATGATCTCGTTGTAACGGTGGATTGCGTCCTTGCCGAGTAAATGATCGAACGTCTCGTCGGCCTTCAGCGGGTTGTCGATCTCGACCTTCAGCAGCATGCGTGAATTGCGATCCAGCGTGGTTTCGCGAAGATCCTTGGCGTCCATTTCACCCAGCCCTTTGAAGCGGGTGACGTCGTACTTGGCATTAACCTTCAGCTTCGAAATGATCTCTTCCTTGTGGTTATCGTCCATCGCCCACAGACGTTCCTTGCCGACATCGAGCCGGTACAACGGTGGCTGAGCGATGTAAACGTGCCCTTTTTTGATCAACTCCGGCATATGCCGAAAGAAGAAATCGAGCATCAGTGTGGAGATGTGATGGCCGTCCGCGTCAGCGTCCATTAGGAGGATAATCTTTCCGTAACGCAGGCCCGCGATATCGAACTTTTCGCCCGCCCCGGTCCCGATCGCCGAAACCAAGTCGCTCAACTCTTGATTGCCGAGGGCCTTGGTGGTTGTGAGCCCTTCTCCATTCAGAATTTTGCCGCGCAAAGGCAGCACTGCTTGCGTCAAATTGTCGCGGCCTTGCTTGGCCGAGCCGCCGGCCGAATCGCCCTCGACGATGAAGAGTTCGGACTTGTTGACGTCGGTAGATTTGCAGTCGGCAAGTTTGCCGGGAAGGTTGAGCCGTCGCGAACCGGCGGTCTTGCGTTCCTTGTTGGCCGCTTCCCGAGAAGCAAGACGCGCTTTCGCCGATTGAATTACCCGATAGATAATGTTATTGGCGGCGGTAACGTTCGAATTCAGCCAGGTTTCCAGGGCGGGGCGAACGAAGCTCTCAACGGCCGCGGTCATTTCCGGATTGTTCAGCCGCTCCTTGGTTTGGCCCTGAAACATCGGTTCGCGAACGAAGACTGACAGAACGCCAACGATCCCTTCGCGAACATCCTCGGAAGTGATCGCGATCCCCTTGACATTGATTTTGTGCGTCTCGATATAGTCGCGAACGGCTTTGACCAAGGCACTCTTGAAGCCGTTCTCGTGCGTGCCGCCTGACGCGGTGCGAATGCCATTCACATACGATCGAATCACTTCATCGGTCGATTCGGTCCACTGCACCGCCACTTCCATCATGTCGCCGGTCGTGCGGGCCGCGCTGAATGGGACCTCGGCAACGGCCGGCTTTTGACCTTCCGTGATCATCCGCTGCAGATATTCCGGGATACCGCCGGGATGCGTTAAATCGTGCGTTTCGCCTGCGACATCGTTCTTGAAAAAAATCTTCAGCCCGGAGTGAATGTAGGACATGTCCTCCAAGTGCGTCTTAATATCTTCCGGGTTGAACTTGATGGTTTTGAAGATCGTCTCGTCGGGCTCGAAATAGATACTGGTGCCATGGCCGCGGAAAGGCGCGATCTTTTCGACCTTGGTGGTCGGCTTGCCGCGCACGAAATTCTGCTTCCATTCGAAACCGTCGCGGCGGACGGTGGCGATCAGCTTGCGCGAAAGCGCATTGACGACCGAAGCGCCCACTCCATGCAATCCGCCCGAGAAGTGATACCCGTCGGTATCGCCGAATTTACCGCCGGCGTGCAACACAGTAAGCACGAGTTCCAGGCCCGATTTCTTGTGCTTCGGATCGATATCGACCGGGATGCCGCGGCCGTTGTCGGCCACGGTGATCGCGTCGCCTGACTTATGCAGCGTGACGGTGATGACGTCGCCGTGGCCGTTGAGGTATTCGTCAACGGAATTGTCCACGATCTCCCAGACCAGATGGTGCAACCCTTTGGAGTCCACGCTGCCGATATACATCGACGGCCGCTTGCGGACCGGTTCGAGGCCTTCGAGGACCTGGATGGAGTCCTTGGTGGTATAATTTTTTTCAGAGACGCTCATGCGGGGTCGGTCCTTCCGAAGTCATTGAATCACAATTCTCGTTGTTGAACGCTTCATGGAGTCAACGCACCATCACTCGAATAACGTCTCCTTCGCTGGCCCGCTCCGTTCGCTTGGTTTACTGCTATTCTTGGTCTTCACTTCGCCGGTTTCCTCCAGCACGTCCCAGTCGATCAGATCAATCGGCGCGGGGATCACGCACTTGAAACCGCCGCGTTTCACGACCTCGTGGCCTCTGCCGCCGCGGCCAACGACTTGATACGCACCGCGGCGGAATTCCTTGGTCGTACCGCTATCCGTCTCGACCGTCAGGGCGTCGAAACGGCCGGAAACCAAGGCACCGCCGAGGCAGGCGTCTCCGTCGTCGAGCTTGATGCCCGTGACTCCCTTGCCCGCATTCGCCAAGATGTTTACCTCACCGAGAGCGAAGTGAATCAACCGGCCGTCGCGCGACACGAGGAACAGGCTATCCTCGTCGGCCAGGACCTTGACGAAAACGACTTTGGCGTTCTCGCCGAGCCGCACATAGCGCCGGCCGGCTTTCGTGGAAATCTCACGATAGGAAGCGAAGGGGATACGCAGCGTCATTCCTTCGGAAGTCGCCACGAGTACGTACGGCCCCGCCGGATCCTCTTTGGTCGGCGGCTTGATTTCCGCGGGGACGAATCGCTCATCGCTCGTCTCGGCACCGATGATTTTAACGCGATCATCCAGGCTAAAGAACTTGGTGACTGGCTCGCCATAGCCGGAGCTAGCAGGGACTTCATTGATTCGCATCGTGTAAGCGGTGCCGTCGTCGGCGAAGAACACCACGTTGTTGAGAGTGGAACCCGGGACGACGGCGATGACAGCGTCTCCCTCGCGAACGCGCGTCCCCTCCACCGAAGCGAGCCGCCCAACGCGTTTGATCCAGCCATCGCGCGTCAAAACGACGTTGGTGTTTTCCTTGACGATGTACTTTTCTTCGTCAAATTCCAGCAAGTCCTCGTCGGTCGCCATTCGAGTTCGCCGGCGTTTTGCCGCGTATTTTTCCTCGATCGCCTTGAACTCTTCCTTGATCACCCGCCAAAGCTGCTTGTCCGAATCGAGAATTTCCTGAATCCGCTTGGCTTCGCGCTTCTTCTCCCGCAGTTCGTCGAGGATCTTCTGAATTTCCATCTGGGCGATCTTGTAGAGTTGCGCATCGAGAATCGCATCGGTCTGGATCTCGTCGAGGTCGAACGCCTTCATCAACTTCTGGGCGGCGTCCGGTTTTCCCGACGACTCGCGAATCATCTTGATCGCTTTGTCCAGAGCGTCGAAGATGATTTTGAAGCCTTCCAGCAAGTGGATTCGCTTCTTCAGTTGCGCCAGGTCAAATTCAAATCGCCTGCGGACCGTGATGAAACGGAAGTCCAGAAAATACTGAAGAAT
>JAIOQJ010000310.1 GCA_021413475.1 Planctomycetota bacterium
TTCAATCGCTGGCCGAGATCCCGGTCGACCAAATCGTGCAGGTTTCGATTCGTGTTCCCGGCCAACCAGAATTGTCGCTCAAGGCCCCCGAAGCCGGAAAGCCGCTCGAGCTTCCGGGCAATTGGCCGATTCGGCGGTACGAGGTGGACGAGGTCTTGAGTCTTCTCAAAGATCTAAAATCGCGCTACCACCCAATCGCCATTAGCGATCAGACCGATTTGAAGCCGTACGGCCTCACGAACGATCAGAAGCCGATCGTCGTTGAGATCACGACGAAAGATGGTTTCAAGCAACTCTTGGTTGGCCAAGCACCCCTGGCGGATGGCGAGAATCCGTTCACGCGCGCGACCTTCGTGCGCGTCGTCGGCAAGAACGAGTTATTGCGATTGGGTCCGCAGGTGGTGCCGATCTTGCGCCGGGACGAGGATACTTATCGCCGACGACAGTTATTCCCCGAGGCCATACGCGCCCGCGTTGCCGATCGGCGGCCGCCCAAGAAGTCGGATAAAGAAGACCCCGAGCAACTTCCGATTCCAACTTTCGTGCTGAGCGACGCCGCGAAAAAGATTGTGATCGAAACACCCGAAGGGCGCTACGTCCTCCATCGCGAGGCCCCGTTGCCGCCGCCCACGCCGCTCACGGCCAGCAACGATGATGAGCAAGGCATTTCACCGCAGCGGATCGCCGATTCTTGGGTGATGGCCGAACCGTACCGCGATCGCGTCGATCCCGACAAGATTCGTTCGATCCTGACCGCGATTCCGAATCTTTGGCTCGAAAAATTCGTCGATGCACCGCAGAAATCGGATGGTTCCTACGGCCTTGGCGATCACCCGGCGATTGCAAAGCAAATCTGTACCCTTCTAGGCGGCAGCATTCCGAACGGCATCGGCGATACACCCTTGCGGGCAGTTCTCAATTATGCCGCCCTGAGCGAGGCCAAGAGCCCCACGGCTCGCGTGACGGTCACGTACGAGAATGGCGAAACGCGCACGCTGCAAATCGGCAGCGTGTCGCGCAAAGTCGGCGGCGACGACCTTCGCTTTGCCAAGATCGTCAACAATCCACTGGTCTTCGAACTCAAGAGCGACAAGCTCGCTGACTTACGGATCGATCTGAGTCCATCGACGACGCTGGTGCCGAATGGTCTCGCCAACCAGCTTCGCGATCCGAATGTGCTCCGATTTGATCCCGAACAAGTTTCCGGCATCGAGTTGGTATCGCCGCGCGGCAAGAGCGAGCGGATCATCAAGCTCGAGAAGCAAGGCAAAGAATGGCGACTCGTGCAACCGCTCGCCGAGGCGGCCGATCCCAAGGAAGTCGCCGAGTTGCTGAATCTGGTCAAGGGCCTCGATGCCCGCGGCGACGATCTTATTTCCACGCGGCCAACTCAGCCAATCGCGATTCCGACCAACTTGGTGAAGTTGGCACCGATCGATCCGACGGAATATCTCGGTCTGGCTCCTGGCGACACACGCAAATTGACTTTAACCTTCGAAGCCGGCAGCGGCCGCAAGCCGGTTACGCTTGTGTTTGGCAAGGCCAATCCGCCGGCGGGCAAACGCGCCGCGATGGTAGACGGCTGGAATCGCGTCAATCTCATCGATGAGAAGATCGACGCGGGCCAGACGTCGCGGTTCGATCGGCAACCCAGTAGCTTCCGGGAGGTCAAACTCTTCGACCGAGCGCAAAAAATCAACGAGATTGTCGTGGCTCGCGCGGCAACGGCTCAGCATCCCGCTGACTCGTTCACGATTCTACAAACTTCGCTCCCGCCGTTGCCGCCGAAGTGGATGATCGTCGCGCCGTTCAAGGCGGAAACTGATGTGCAGATCGCCTCGCCGCTCGCCTTGTCGCTCAGCGGGATTGGCGATCTGAAATATGTTCGCGACCCGAAGACGGATGACCCATTGGTCTTCGAGCAATGGCCACCGTTTCTGGACAGCCTCGGCATCAAGGCCCCGGCCGGTGAAGCGATCTTTGGTCTCGATCCTCCCGCTCTCACGCTGACGCTCAAGTTCGCTGATCCCATGAAACCAGCGGAAGATGTTGTTCTCGAAATTGGCAACCCCCGCTCACCGACTGAGTATTACGCACGACGGAAGGGGAACAACGGGATTTTTGTTGTCTCCGATCGCCTCGTGAAGGCCGCCGATCATCGGCCGGAAGGCCTAGTCGATAAAGCCCTGATCCAGTTGCCGACGGAAATGAAGGTCCAAGCGATCCGCCGGACGATGGAAGGCCAGGCGTTCGACATCGTCCAGAACAATCGTGCCGAGTGGGCGATCTCGAAGCCGACTCAAATGAATGCCGACCAACAGACTGTCGAGGACCTGGCGACGGCACTTTCTCAGTTGAACGCGCTCCGCGTTCAAGCCGTTGCTCCCAAGGACCTCAAGGAATACGGTCTCGAACCGCCGTTCGCCACCATTAAACTGGAAGCGATCAGCGACAAGGCCAAGGAGATCGAGAAGGTATTACTTATTGGCAAGCTCGTCGATCCATCCGCTCCGAAAGGCGAACGCTTTGTCCAAGTGAAGGACTCGCCCATCGTGGCGGTCCTGGCCGGTCCGCTGGCGGAAAGGCTGATCGCGGAACCTCGCACGTTCCGAGACCTCAGCCTCGGGAATTTCGTCAAAGCCGACAAAATTACCATCGAGAGTCGCGAGCGAATGATCACGTTTCTGAAAGGTAACAAAGGCTGGCGCGTCAACGAGCCGCTCGACGCGGCCGCCGAGGATGAAGACATCAATGACCTGGTAGCTGCCCTGGCCAAGATCAAGGCCGAGGAACTGGTTGAGGACAAGCCCGCGAGCCTGGCGAAGTACGGTCTCGATAAACCGACCCGCTGGCGAATCTACGACGGCAGCAAGCTGGTTCTCGACTTGCTCCTGGGCGATTATGAAAAAGTCGGGCCCAACAAGACGACGAAGGGCCACCGTTTATACGCCAAGGTCGACAAATCCGAGACGGTGGCCTTGCTTGACTTCCGGTTGTCGCGTCAACTCGCCCAGGAGTATCGCCTGCGGTCGCTCTGGGAACCGCCGATTGCGGCATCCCGCATCAAGGAGGTGTCGATCAAGCCGGCCGACGGCAAGGATGTGATCACGCTCTCCAAGAACCCGCTAGGCTGGATCGATCCCGAGAAACCGACCGAGCGCTTGAGCGCGGAACGCGTGGGCGATCTTGTTTCCCAGATCCCGTTTTTGCTCGTCGATCAGTTCGTCGCGGACAAGGGGGCCGACCTGGCAAAGTTTGGTCTCGACAAACCGCGCTTGCTAACAATCACTCTCGAAGACGGCATGAAACATACGCTTTTGCTCGGCAAGCTCTCCGACGGGAAAAAGCTCTATGCCAAAGCCGTCGACCCGGCCCGCACGGACGTCTTCCTGCTCGGCGAATCGATCTCGACGGCTCTGAATCGACCCAAGGCCGATTACGTGCTGAAGCCATTGGATGAGCCGAAGAAGGTCGATCCGAAAAAAGAAGAGCTGAAAAAAGTCGAGAAGAAGTGACCGCGATAGCCGCTTGCGGCTAATCGTTCGCAGTGCGCCACGAAATTCTCTCGCGACGCACTGTGAACGCTTAGCCGCAAGCGGCTCTTTTCACTTCACGGGAACGATCTTCCCGATGGCATAAACGAAGTAGTCAGGAGACGTCTTGGAGCTCGAGTCCGGGTTGATCAGCTGGCCCTGAACTTTGACGAGCATCGCTTCCTTAAATTGGTCGGCAAGATGATCGACCCCCGTCAGAGTCACCGTGCCGCCAAAGATGTCATCAACTTCGGGGGCCGCGTAGCGAACTCGCCAGACTCGTTTGACATTCGAGTACTCGAGTTGGCCGACGACCCAGGCGAAGTCGGGAGCATGTTCAAGCTTGGCATTCACCGCGTCAAAGTCGGGCTTGGCGGCGACGTGAACCAGATCCGGTTTGGTCGCGCTGGCCACAGTCACTCCCGACGGCTTCGACGAATCGGCCTTGCACTTGTCGCAGGGCGCGGCACCGTGAACCTTGTCGTTGCCGCACGTCTTGCACTTCGGTTCGCGGCACTGGGGCACGATGCTGTTCAAGAAGGATTCGAGCCGATTAGGGCCGTGTTGCGTCTTGCACGTCGCACATGTGGGAACAGGAGCGGCCGTCGTTTTGCAGGTGTTGCACACGGGGGCGGAAGCCGCGGTAGGCTTGCAGGTGCTGCACGACGGAGTTCCATGCGACTTGCACGTGTCGCATGCTGGGGCATCGTGAGACTTGCACTTCGGTTCCCGGCATTGGGGCACGATACTGTTCAACAGGGCTTCAAGACGATTGGGCCCGTGCTTCTTACACGCCACAACGGGCGTCGCCGCGGCTTTCGATTCGCACGTCTTGCACGTTGAGCACGGCTTGCTCGCGGAGCACAGCTTGGCGGCCGTGCATGGTTTGTCCGCTGTACACGGCTTGTCTGCCGAGCACGAAGGGACCACCTTGTGTTTGAACGACAACGTCAGGCAGTTCTTACAGGTCTGATGCGTGCATGCCGTGCCAGCACTGGCACAGAGAAGCACGAACAGCCATTTCGAATACTTGGCGAACATGGAATCCCTTCCTTTCCTGACGACCCAATCGATCCTTGTTTTGCGATCAGCGAGCTAGGACATCCTGTCCTGAGCCCATTCCAATTATCTTGATCGAGGCGATTTCATTCGTTTCACTAGTTCTCCTATCGAGTACAGCAACGACGAAAATGCAGGCTGTTCGGGAAAGATGGCGAATACGGGGGGTTGACTGTACGGGTTATTCGGACCGTTCCGGGAATATCAAAGTCTCAATTCGACATGCTTTTTCCTAAAGTGAGGCCTGTAGCGGTTACCCTGCCTCCCATTCGCCTCACTCCGTATAACGATCTTTCGCATCTTAACAGGGGAGGATCCCGCTTTGCCCGCCATCGCCAAAATCTGGCGCCTGCCGTCACACGATAGTTCAGCCATTCGGTCGCTCGCCGAGCGAATGAGCGTCTCGCCGATCATCGCGCAGCTGTTGCTTAATCGCGGCATGAAGACACCCGACGAGGGCAAACGCTTTCTCGACGCGCCCCTCGTCGGTCTGCACGCGCCTGGGCTGATGCCGGGGATCAACGAGGCGGTCGAACGCCTCACGGCGGCGATCGAGGCGAAGAAGCGGATCTGTATCTACGGCGATTACGATGTCGACGGCATCACCGGCACGTCAATTCTCTGGGGCCTTTTCAATCGCCTCGAAGTACCCGTCGAATACTATGTGCCGCGCCGGCTCGAAGAAGGCTATGGCCTGAACAGCGAGGCCCTGCGCTCCCTCGCCGAGAAAGGCGTGCAGGTCGTCATCACGGTCGATTGCGGCATCGCCAGCCTGGCCGAGGCGGACGAAGCCAAACGGCTCGGCCTGGAACTAATCATCACCGATCACCACGAGATGAAGGACACGCTGCCGGACGCGGCGGTCCTGGTTCATCCGCGTTTACCGGGCACCAACTATCCGTTCGGCGGCATTTCCGGGGCCGGGGTCGCGTTCAAGCTCGCCTGGGCCCTGGCAATGAAATCGAGCGGTAGTGAAAAAGTCTCCGCGCCGATCCGCGAGTATTTACTCGATGCGGTCGCTCTGGCGGCTCTGGGCCTGATCGCCGACGTGGTGCCGTTAATCGATGAGAATCGCATCTACGTTCGGGCGGGGCTCGATCGACTCCGCAAGAACCCGCCGCTCGGGATGAAAGCCTTGATCGAGTCCGCCGGTCTCTCGGCCACGCCGAAACTACGTGCCGAGGATGTCGGCTACAAACTGGCCCCGCGCATGAACGCGGCCGGCCGGCTCGGTTACGCGGGCCTCGTGGTCGAGATGCTCACCACCGCCAACGCCGTGCGCGCGAAGGAGATCGCCCAGCATCTCGAAAATGAGAATAGCGCCCGGCAAACGCTCGAACGACGGATGACGCAACAAGCGAAAGACATGCTCGAAGGGGAAGACCTCACCAAGTGGCCGGCGATCGTGCTTTCGCATTCTGAATGGCACGCAGGGGTGATTGGCATCGTCGCAAGTCGACTCGTCGATGCGTTCGGTCGACCAACGTTGATCATTGCCGCGAAAGAGGGCCAGCCAATCGCCACCGGGTCGGGGCGCTCGATTCCCGGCTTCGAATTGCATCACGCACTCAACGCCTGTTCCGATGATCTGATCGGCCACGGTGGGCACTCGATGGCGGCCGGCTTCAAGATTTCGCCGCCGCGTATTCCAGCATTCCGTGAGCGGTTCAATGCGTATGCCGCGAAGCACTTTCCGAAAGGGACACCGCCGGCCCCGTGTCTCGATCTCGATGCGGAGACGCCGCTAAGCATGCTGACGCTCGGTCTCATGAAGGATATTGCCAAGCTCGAACCGTACGGAGCGCAAAACCCGCTGCCGCGATTTCTGGCTGGCGATCTCGAAATCACTGGCGATCCACGCAAAGTCGGGCAAGGTGAAAGAACGCTGCAATTCCGCGTTAAACAGGGCCCGACCACCATGAAAGCCGTCGGCTTCGGCATGGGCGAACGGCTGGAAGAGTTGATGTCCGCCGGCGGCAAATGCTGCCTCGCCTTCACACCGATCATCAACGAATGGCAAGGGAGATCGAGCGTCGAATTGCAGGTCGCTGACTTTCAGGCGGGGCCAGAGGCGCGGTTTGAGGTGCGCTAGTCGGAGGTTCAATTACCCTTCTGTTCGTCCTCGATTCGTAACAGTATTCTCACACACCCCTTGTTACGAATCGCCCATTTTCTGTTACGAATGAGGGGCATTTTGTTACGAAAGAGGGGAGATTTGTTACGAAAAATGGGCGTTTTGTTACGAAAGAGCGGAGATTTGTTACGAAAAAGGGGCGCTCTGGATCACCTCTCCGCTTGCCCGGTCACAAACCCTTTCCCCGCCGCCTTTAATTGAAATCCGTCGGAAAACAGCACCGTGCGTTCGCGGCCGTCCATGTTGTAGACGCCATAAGTTCGCGTTTTCCCTTTGTGGAAGACGGAGTACAGTGGGTAGTCGGCAGTCTCGCTTCTATCAACCTGACCGAGGGCGTTCAACGACTCGATCCAAGCGTAGGTGAACGCCTTGCTGTTGCCTGCTTCGTAAGTGATCTTATCCTTGGATGCCTCGAAGAGTTGCTTGGCTTCTTTCGCGTCGGCGAGGGCAAGATACATCCAAATCAAGTCCGACCATTCTTTCCAATTGTTGCCGCCGCTCTCTTTGACGAGTGCTAAGTAATTCTTTTCCACGTAGGCCGGATAGCGACCGAGATAGGTCGAAGCCCCATTAAACGGCAGCCAATTGATGCCGTGGATGTGTTCGGGCTTGGCCGAGAACCAAGTGGCATCGACCCCTTTACCGCCCCAGACCATCGTCACCACCGAAGGTGTGTACTCTTTTGGACGGTTCTCACACAATACGTCGAACCAGTATTGGTTGATCGCTTCCATCTCGGTCGTGTAGAGATAAATGCCGAGGTCGCGAATGGTCGGATCATTGGTCGCTTCGCCCCAGAGAACCAGCCCGCACCAGGCGTTCATCGCTTCCGAGGATGATTCGTTATTGTTACCGTCGCCGAAGCGAGCGTGGCCCGACGCCCACGAGTGCCCGGCATAGGGATCGAAGTTGCGGAGAAACGGAAAGAGCGGGTCCTTGCGGTCGCTGCTGGCCATATCGCGGATTAGCAGTTTCACCATCCGGCCCCAGCGTTCGTCCTTGGCCCAGGCCGGATCGTGCCGAGACATCTCGGCCGCCGCCTTGACGAAGTAGCCGTAGTGGAAGTGATGGTCGTTGAGTTCCACATCGGAGCCATAGCTTGCAGGGTAGCCAATGAGCGTGCCCCAGTTGTCGTCGTAATAGAACAGGTTCGTCGTCTTCGGCTTGCCGGCCGCGTCGGTCCCCGACAGCCAATCCTCCAGGCGTTCTCGCATCTGCTCGCGCAAGATCTTCGCTTCTTCAGCGAAGCCAAACTGCTCGGCGACGGGAATCAGAGCGGCCAGTTTGCCGAGCCATTTGCCGTCGGCATAAGTGTCGCTGACGGGTGGAATCTTCTTGCTCGTTTCCAGTTTCAAATACTCGGCGAAGGTCGTCTTGTTGGCCTCTCCGATACTCGGCAAGGCGGGCATGACGCCGGGGAAACGCATGACGGTGCGGAACGATTTCCCCTCGGCCAGTTTCATTTTGCCGCGCACGGACGGATACTCGCCGCGATATTCCAGGCCTTCGGCATTGCGCCATTGGTGGGGGTAAAGTGCAAACAGAGTTCCGGTTTCGGTCCCTTCGTGAGTGACCGTCGTAAACTTGAAATTCGTGGTGACGTCGCATGTCTTCGCGTCGTACGCCCAATCCACCTGCGTGCCGGTGACATGGGCGTACGCGTACTGTTGGAACAGTTTCAGGGTCTTCTCGTCGTTGTTGGGAAGCACGGCGACCGAGAAATACTTCTTCCCCTTCGCTTGATTGGTGAATAACTTGCCGTCGAGTCCTGTCCACTTCGAACCGGCGGCACCAAACAAGCCATAGTGCTTGCCATTGACAGTAATTCCCAACACGTGGCCATTATCCTGGCCCGACCATATCTGGGGTATCTTCGCAAATTTGAGACGCGGATCGCCGCCTTCGTATGTCGCATACACGAAGGGCGACCCGTGTCCGTAAGTGACGGTCATGCTCCGCTCGCCCGACTTGAAGCGAACATTGACGAACCAATCGCTGAAAGCATCGACTTGGGCATCCGGGAATTCGGCCTGGGCGGCATGGCCAAGGACAAAGTCGTCGTCACTCTTGCCCGGCATGATGCCGAAGATGCCGCCCTTGTTCGCGGTGATGGACGCACCCGGATAAAAGACACGCAAGCCACCAGTCCCCGTTTCCACGGCCAGTGGATGCAGATACTGCCGTTCGGAGAATTTCATCCAGGCGACCGAACTCCACCAGTCGTTGGTGGGCATTTTACCTTTGAGGTTTTCAGTGGCATAGATCGTCGCTTGCGGGGCTTTCGCCCCTTTGGGCAAGACCGTTGTGTAACTGCCGGAGCCTTCTTTGACGATCGGCTCGGCGGCGTGGAGAGCGGCTCCAATTACGAAAAGCGTTGAGGGTAGAAGAAGAGCAAACTGTTGTGGCCGCATGAAACTCTCTCAATGAAATTGTGCCTGTATTTCGCCCCGGATGGGGCGACGGAATGTAGCCACGGGTGGAGCGAAGCCCGCCTTGGCGGGCGAAGCGCAACCCGTGGGACGCTCACACACTATCGACTAGCCCCGGAGGGGCGACGGAATTCCTCCGCCCCTACCGCCAAGACAATCCCCTTCGGGCAATCTCCGCGTCCTGGCTGAAGCTTTTGAAGCAGGCCAAGGACCACAAGAAGCCGTTTAACGATGACGCATGGGAAGCCATGCAGTTCTTCTGCGGCGACCCGAACTTCATGTGGGAGAACTCCTACGCCCGCGGGGAGCGTGGGTACAACAAGGGCATCGAGGCACCGCCCTTCCGGATGCAGGTCAACCGCGTCTGGGAGGCGGTGCGGCTCTTCGCCGCGGTGATTCACCACCGGAACCCCACCCGCACGGTGGTGGCACGGAAGTACCCCTCCGTCGAGCCGATGATGCTGGGTATTGTCCCCCAGCAACCGCAACCGATGATGGGTCCGCAGGGGCCTGTAATCGGTCCTGACGGCCAACCTGTCATGCTCCCTGACCAGGGGATGATGGCGTACCAGCAGATGCTCCAGCAGCAGGAGTTCTTCCTGAAGAAGCGGGAGGTGGTTTCCAAGCTGCTTGAGGACTACCTGAACTACACCCCGGTCGAGTTGAACACCAAGACCCACAGCCGAAAGGTGGTGGAGGAAGCGTTCATCAAGGGGGTGGGTGTCTGGTGGCATGAGATGTACGCCCCCGAGGGGTCGAGCGTCCAGATGGATGGGTCGTTCTACGACACCTTC
>JAIOQJ010000311.1 GCA_021413475.1 Planctomycetota bacterium
CCATTGACCCCGCACCGGAGGATCATCGAATGTCCTTCGGTGAACTTCTTCAACTTCCAAGCGGCATTCTCATCAAGTCATGTTTCTCGCAGGTGGTGGCATCGAAATTGCTGATTACTTGACCTGCTGTTCTGGCCTTGCCCGTCGTGATTTGACATCTTCCGGTGGGTCCGCGCTCTTCGCGAATTGCCGGTGCCGACTTCGTCGTTGTTCGCATGGCCAGAAGAGCAGATGTTTGCTGAAAATCAGCACTCCGGTTGCCGAATACTCCCAATTTGTGTTGGGAAAACCCGGTATCACACTCTCCAATACAAAGGATTAAGAAAATGAAAACGCATGAAACGTCACCTCAGGTCGAAGATCTCGTGTCCGTGGGCAGCCGCATAAGCTGGCCCGCGGTGTTGGCCGGGGCTGCAATCGCTCTGGGCATCTACTTCCTGTTCGGAACGCTGGGCACGGCAGCCGGCCTATCTATCAGCGATCGCGCGAACATTACCACGCTGCAAACGGGAGCAGTCATATGGGTCATCTTCATCTCCGCGCTGGCGATGTTTGTCGGCGGAGTTGTAGCGAGCGTTCTAACCGCCGGTGAGAACAAGATCGAATCGATGGTCTACGGTGTAATTATGTGGGCGGTGCTCTCGACCCTTATTTTGGGCGTCGGCGCGATGGGAGCTCGGAGCGGCCTGAGTGCGCTGGCAAGCTTTAATAACAATCCCAATTCTTCAACATCTTGGGAAGCGACCGCTAGAGAGGCCGGTGTACCAGCCGACAAGGTTGACGAGTGGCGGCGCAGCAGACCAGATGGGGTTGCCAAGACGGTACAAGAAGACGAGAATCAGAAAATTATTAAAGAGACGGCAACTCGGGCTGCTTGGTTTGCTTTTTTCGGAACCTGGATCTCGATGCTCGCAGCCGCCCTCGGCGGTTGGGTGGGGTCGGGGCCGACGTTCCGATTCGTCACGATGGCGCCTGCCAGAGCTCACTAAATGCCGCTTTTCGCCGCGAGACGCTCAACGCGAGCGTCTCGCGGGATGACAATTGTGGAAAGGAATCCCATGCAGCGATTGCACGTCGCGATCCTCGACGAAGAACTGCCATTTCCGATGACCTCGGGAAAACGGATTCGGACATTTCAACTCCTCAGCCGGCTCGCGGAACGGCACCGGATCACATATCTATGCCATCGCAACCCGGATGCGGAGGAAGGTGCCCAAGCCGAGACGGCTTTCCGGAAACTCGGAATTCGAACTATCGTGGTTGATCGCCAGGTACCCGCCAAATCAGGACTGCGGTTTTACGCTCGTCTCGCGGCCAATCTTCTTTCGCCACTCCCCTACTCTGTCACCAGCCATTGCAGCGCGTCCCTGCACCAAGCGGCGAACCGATTGAGCGAAGTCGATCCGCCAGATCTCTGGCACTGCGAATGGACGCCCTACGCGAACTACTTGCGACACTTGCAATCGACGCGCCCCTGGGTCGTGATGGCCCACAATGTCGAAACGCTTATCTGGCAACGTTACCACGAAACAGAAGCGAACCCGCTGAAACGGTGGTTTATTCATCGGCAGTTCCGCAAGTTCGAACGCTTCGAAAAGTGGGCCTATTCATCATGTAATCGGGCGCTGGCGGTCAGCGAATTAGACGCTCGCCTGATGCACGATCGATTCGGGGCACAAAAGATTTCAGTCGTCGACAACGGCGTCGATACCGCCTACTTTGAACCGACCGGTCAAGAACAACGCGACCCGTACCGAATTCTCTTCCTTGGCAGCCTCGATTGGCGGCCGAACCTTGATGGCGTTCGCGTGTTGCTCGATGAGATCTTTCCTTCCGTTCGGCAAAAGGAACCAAGAGCATCGCTCCAAATTGTTGGCCGCAGACCCGCGGAATGGCTTCGGCAAGCAGTCGTGAATCGGCCGGGCGTGGAATTGCACGCCGACGTAGCCGACGTTCGACCTTTCCTACGTTCCGCCGGAATGTTGGCGGTTCCCCTTCGGTTTGGTGGCGGTTCACGGTTGAAAATTCTCGAAGCCCTGGTGATCGGCTTGCCCGTGGTCACAACTCGAGTCGGCGTCGAAGGACTTTGCCTGGAGCCAAATCATCATGTCACGGTGGCGGACGATTCAGTAGAATTTTCGAAAGCCGTGCTCGATACGATGCGCCACCCATTGAACTCCCAGAAGCAGGCCGAACGGGGCCGAAGCGTCGTCCTCGAACGGTATGATTGGAACGGCCTGGCCGATCAGCTGGAAACCGTCTGGTTTCAAACAGTTGGAATCAAGATCCCTTTACCAAACCAACTGGTGCCGAGTCTCGTCTGAGAGTTAGACTTCCATCCAACTTGTCGAGTCCGGTTGGTCCGGGCTTTTTGTCTTAACTTCTGAAGGTGCAAGCACATGCAACTACGTTACTGGCTATTGCCAGCGGTCGGTGCGGCCGCCATGTCGGCGGTGATGATCTCCCAGCAGGTCGTTTCCGCTCCGCAGAATCCTGCCGCGACCGATCTCAAGGCGGTCACGTCGCTACCCATTTCGCGGGTGATTCTGTTCTCCTCGGGCGTTGCCCACTACAACCGCTCGGCCGAAGTTGAAGGCGACACTCGGGTCGATTTGACCTTCCCCGAACAAGACATCAATGACCTCATCAAGTCGATGGTCCTCCAAGACTTTTCCGAAAAGGGCCGCGTCTCGGCCGTGACTTATGACAGCCACGAGCCGATCGATCGCACCCTCAAGAGCTTCGCGATCAATCTCAACGGCAACCCGACGTTCTCGCAGATCCTGATCCAAGCTCGCGGTGAAAAAGTCGAAGTCGTGATGCAGCAGACGGCGACCGGACAACCGGGAACGCTCTCGGGTTCCATCATAGGCATCGAAAAGCAGAAAGTCGCAAGCAAGGATGGCGCGACGGATGCCGAAGTCTTGAATTTGTGGTGTGCCGAAGGCGTCCGCTCGGTGAAGCTGAGCGAAGTTCAACGCCTGCGTTTCTCGAATCCGGTGATCGAAAACGAATTCCGCCGGGCTCTGGAAACCTTGTCGCTCGCCC
>JAIOQJ010000312.1 GCA_021413475.1 Planctomycetota bacterium
CCCCAACGCCTGGCAGTATCGCGATTATGTCATCCGTGCCTTGAACTCCGATGTGCCGTATCACCAGTACGTCATGGAGCATATCGCCGGCGATTTATTGCCGAGCCCACGGATAAATCCTCAAGAAAAATTCAACGAATCGGTCATCGGCACCGGCTTCTGGCATCTGGGTGAGGAAGTGCATTCACCCGTCGATATCCGCGCCGACGAGGCCGACCGCTTCGACAATCGGCTCGATGTTTTCAGCAAGACTTTCCTGGGTTTAACGGTCGCCTGCGCCCGTTGCCACGATCATAAGTTCGATGCCATCTCCACCAAGGATTACTACTCGCTCTACGGCTTTTTGCGGAGCAGCAGCTACCGTCTCGTTCGCTTCGATTCGATCGATCAGAACAAGAATGTCATGGCGGAAATCGAGGCATCCCGAAAGGCCAATCGCGGGGCGATTCTCAAGGCACTCGCCGAGACGTTGAAGCCAGGCATTCAACAATTGCCCGAGCTTTTACTGGAAGCCCACGACTCGCGGGTTACGGGCAAGCCGTCCAAGAATGAACTGGTCCAGTTTTGGGTGACTTACCTGGAGAAAGCGGCACGCAATCCGGACGATCCATTCCATGCTTGGGCCACTCTTCCCGTCAAGCCGACTGCGAGCGAAATGGCCGAGCATTTCCGCAAGTTCGCGAAGAAAGTCGATGCATCCACCCCGAAAACTGACGTCGTGGTCGATTACGCGAATCTGCAACCGGGCCAATGGATTCCGGATGATGCAGCGTACGGCTCGGGTCCCGTCCAACCGGGCAAGCCGCGTTTCGGAACCGAGAAACTACGACCCATCATTCGTTTTCACGATCGCGCTGCCGGGGACCTCGATCCCGCGTTGCGCGGGATGAAGCTCGTGCCAGGCACGCAAAGCGATCACGGGGCGCTTGGTGTCAATGTTCGATCGGGCCGCACGCTGCATACGCCAGGGTTCACGATTACGTCAGGTAAGGTACATTTCCTGGTGAAGGGCACAGGACGAGCTTACGCGGCCGTCGATGCCCACACGGTGATCGCTGGCCCACTGCACGGGGCGCTGATTCTGAACTTTGTGGCACCCAGCGGGTTCCAATGGGTGACACAGGATTTGTCTGCCTATTTGGGCCATCGAGCACACCTGGAATTTTCACCAAACGATGAGAATGACTTTTCAATTGCCATGGTCGTTCAAGGCGATAGACCGCCGGCTCCCTCGAATGCGTTGACCCTGCTATCGAGAAATTTAGCGGAACTGAAGGAGCCGACGTTCGATGGAGCGGCCGAACTTCAAGGGCGTTTACTTCAGGAAATCATCGCGGCGTGGGAGAAGGACTCTTTTAACGGCACGACCCCAGAGAACGCCCGCCTGGCGAACTGGATGCTCGATAACGCCGGTTTACTCGGCGTCAAGGATTGGGAGACACTCGCGAAGACAGCCGAGCCTTTCCTCGAAGAACAAGCGAAACTCGCCGGCCAATTGCGCAAGGAATCGCGGTTGGCCCTGGCCTTGATCGACAATACTGGCGTGGACGAGCATGTCTTTATTCGCGGCTCGCACAAGGCGCTCGGCGAGAGTTCGCCACGTCGTTTGCTCGAGGCCCTGGCGGGAACGAAGGCAATTGACGGAACAGGAAGCGGCCGCCTTGAACTTGCCAAGCAGATGATCGATCCCAAGGTGAATCCATTCATTTCGCGGGTGATCGTCAACCGGGTATGGCATCATCTCTTCGGCCGGGGAATTGTGGGTTCGACCGACAATTTCGGCGAACTCGGCGAACGGCCGACGCATCCTGAATTGCTCGATCATCTCGCGGCGCGATTCGCGGAGGAAGGTTGGTCGATCAAGAAATTGATTCGCGAGTTAGTTCTCAGCCGTGCCTACCGGATGTCGTCGCAACCCGATGAAAAAGCCGACACTGTCGATCCCGAGAACTTGCTCCTTCACCGGATGCGATTACGGCGACTCGAGGGCGAAGCGATTCGCGACGCGATGCTCCATGTCTCGGGGCGGCTCAACGACAAAATGTACGGCCCGTCCATTCCGATTTACTTGACCCCTTTTCTCGAGGGACGCGGCCGTCCGGCAAGCGGCCCAGTCGATGGCGATGGCCGACGCAGCGTCTACATTGCCGTCCGCCGGAATTTCCTTTCTCCCATGTTGATGGCCTTCGACACACCCAGCCCGTTTTCCACAGTCGGCCGACGCACCGTTTCCAACGTACCCGCGCAGGCCCTCATTCTCATGAACGATCCATTTGTTCATCAAATGGCCAGCTTATGGGGAAAAAAAATCGACAATTCGACAGGAACAAGCAAGGAACGTGTGGTGACGATGTATCGACAAGCCTTCACGCGGTCTCCGAGTGAGAAAGAATTGAATGAGTGCGTTGCATTTCTGGAAGAGCAACTGAAAGTACGCAATTCCGAGGCGAGCGCGTGGATCGATCTGGCCCATGTCCTCTTCAATGTCAAACAGTTCATTTTTGTTGAGTGACTTACTCTTCTTAGAACGGCGATCGTGCGCACGTGGACGGTCTTGGATGGCCGTCTTACGAAGAGAGTGCCCACTTCTCGCTAGAAATCCAGCCTCATCAAAACAAAAAAACCGGCGGGCACAATGCCGCCGGTCTCAGAAAAGCGCTAATTCGATGATCTTATCGAGTGCCTTGTCCTGGTTGACGGAAGGACATGGCTCTCAGGGATCAAGTCGGAAGTTCGTCGTCAAAGTCTCAACCACCCGAATAGTCGGGAGGAAGCAGGTTGAACCACAGCAATGCGTAGTAGTTGATCGTTTCTTCATCATAATTGTCCGGGAATGCCGCGATGATGATCTCAACGACAATATCCCAGGCTTCAGGCGATGCAACCACCGGATCGCCACCGATACCGCCAGAAGTTCGCAGGGTCGGATCGGTCGGCGGCGGATCATCCGCCATCACGCTTGAAGCACCGAAACCGAAGAGCAACGCGAACAAACTCAAGGCCATTACCGACTTACGCAAACGACTCATCAGACGTTCTCCTAACATTGAGGGGGGGAGAAAATTGTGCTCTGGCAAAATTCGTTATGCCTTAAGCACACTTTCCTGTCTCAAATTCTAACCGCTAATGCAGGGTCTCAAAGTCGATTTTGGACGATTTTAACCTCAGGCGTAATAAACTTTGAGGTTGAGCGCGAAATTGTTGAGGCAGAATGAAAATTTGGCATTCATTTTTCATCTCTACATGAACTCTCCACCAATGCGCGAGTCAACCGGGGCATTTTGAGGTATAGGCGATATCCATTTCAACTAAAAATATTGGCCACGTGAAAAATTCGGCAAAAAATGAATGAGTCTTGAGCTGAAGAATTAGTGTATACCAGAACATTATTTGAAAGCTTGACGAGCGATTGAATTACAAACTGACGAGTGTCTTAATTATCTTTCCAGTTCCCTATCACCCCTGTCTGTGCATGCTTGGCCTCTTGCCTCATTTCCACAAACCGGTGGGCTTTCGGTCGCGAAGTGTCGTTTAATCGGAAGGAGTAAAGAAGTGTGAAGTTCGTCGCTTAAATGGACGACATTTTCATGTGGGGGAATTCTCGGACGCTGTCATCCAAGGAAGGGTGAGGGATCATGTACGTTGGTCACTTCGGCTTGCGCTCGCGGCCTTTCCGCACCTCGCCGGACGTCGATGCGTGGTATCCCGCCACCACACACGAATCCGCACTCGCGGGGATTCAGCAGGCTCTCGGTTACGACGAAGGGCTCATTCTCCTTTACGGAGAGTCAGGTACTGGCAAGACGCTTTTGGCTCACCGCTTTCTCGCTAACTTGCCCGAGAATTCACGCAGCGTCTTTCTGACGCACGGCTCGTTTCCCGATCGTTCCAGCCTGCTGCAGGCGATACTG
>JAIOQJ010000313.1 GCA_021413475.1 Planctomycetota bacterium
TGATGTTCGGCGAAGGGGAGATTAATTTCAAGGAAGTGTTCGCGGTCCTCAAAAAGATCGACTATCAGCGCGGCGTCTTCGTGGAACTTTCACGCCATAGTCACGCGGCAGTTGAAACGGCTCGGAAGTCGCTCGCATTTCTCAAGTCGCACGTTTAATGGCGTTTTCGTAAGACGGCCTTCCCAGGCCGTCATTCACATTCGCGGAAATAAAAGCAGGACGGCCAAGGAAGGCCGTCCAATGAAGAGAAACCTTACTTCGCCACTCGATACGCTGCTGGATACTGAGCGTAGCCCGCACTGCTGACGCCGTTGCGGTTCGAGCCGATGAATTGTTGCGGTGAAGGAACGATCGTTACCTTGATCACACCAGTCTGCCCGGGTTGCAGCAGGCCGGTATGGACGACGGCGGTGGCCAGCGTCGAGTCGGTGGTGTAGACATCGGAGCCCCAGAGGGAGCCGCCCGTGTTCGCGGTTACACGGAACGAGTATGTCTTGCCAATCTCATTCTGGTACTGAACCATATTCACCGGAGCGGCGGTGGCGTTTGCCAAATCCGGTTCCGGTTCCGTGCCCTTGACACTCAATACATGCACATCGGAGAGTTTTAATTGAACCTCACCGAACTGCGCGGTACTGGCCTTGAAAGCGTTCCCTTCGATTCTGCCGGCGATCTTCGAATTGTCCGTGAAAACGATGTCGAACTCGCGGAAATTGAGCAATTCCGCCGGGACATTCTCCCTCAATTTCTTGATGATTTCCTCGGCCCGATTGGCGATCTCCATGTCCATGTTTTTCGTCGCCTTCATGACGGCCGGGAATGCCTTTTCACGCAAACCAACCAGAATGGCGCTGGCCGTTTCACGCCGCTTGAATTGAGGGTTGCCCAGATCTGCGATCGCGGAATCGATCTTTCTGGCCGTCTCGTCGGGAACGCGCATCGCAAATTCGATGCGGCGAACATCGGCCGTGGAAATAAACAACTTACCGTGCGGCGTCATGAACTCGATGCGATCTTCGCGGAGCGCCATTTTCATGATGCTGCCATCGGTAAATCGCGCTTCCACCTGAGATTCACCGGAAGATTTTGGATCCTTTGGCGTTTCGTCGACTGCTTTGAGTGGCTGGGCCTGAGCGGCGGCCGACATCAAGAAAAGGAATGAACACAGAACCATGAAGCGGCCATGCTTCACCCACACCGACGTGGAGCGGAGAGACGGGATACAGATCATGACTTCTCCTGGGGTGAAAAAGTGAGTCGCAACGGCTGGTTCGACATCATGCCGACCGGAATAGCCGCTGAAGAGAGAGGTCCTAATCATGTAGGCTAAATGAAAATGAAATTTGGATCAAGGTCGATTTGCTCTTGCAATTTGCCTATCAGCCGCTTTTGAAAACCACGGTGCCGTGGTTCCATTGCAATGGGCGATGTGATTCTCCACGAACAACCTGTAGCATGGCTTCGGCCAGATTGCCACTCGCCAGCCGGCGCAGGCCAATGTACGAAGTAGTCAGCCGTGGATTGATTTCGATGACCCGATCCTCGCCCTCTCGTTCACCCAGGACGAGATCAACACCGACATATCCGTTCAGCCCCCGCACGCAATGCACTGCGAGTCTTGCCAGTTTGATCGCACGCCGTTCCCGCATTTCGTCGATCGGTGTCAGCCCGCCCTGATACTGAAAACGTCCATCAGCCGACAGTTCCTGAGTGCAGGCACGCAGCGGCACGCATTCCTTTGGACCAACCAGAAACGCAACACTCGCCGGAAAGCCGGGCACAAATTCCTGGGCGATCATGCCAGGCTCGCCCATTGGAGCGTTGCCGTCTGATTGAATCAGAAAAGTGGATTGCGATCCCGCGCCGTCGCGCGGCTTCCAAACGATCGGTAGTAGATCTCTCGGTTCATTGCCGAGAGACCAGGTTCTCGGTGTCGGAACTCCGTGCTTTTCAAAATGTCTTGCGAGTTCCAGCTTGTCGCCCGTCAAACCGACAGCCTTGGACGAAGGACCCAACAGGCGACCACCTTCTTCCTCAACCCAGCGGCAACGCGTTTCAAGTACGCCGTCGCTCTCTGGTGCAATAATCAGGGAATAGTCGGCCTGAGCGGCGTGCTGACGGAATTCCAGTTCGAAGGTGGACTGAATCGAGAGGACGCTCACGCCCGATATTGCCGCGAAATCTCGCGACACGGCATCGAGCATTGCTCGACCTTCCCGGTAAAGCGACGGGGCGAGCCGTGATTCATGATCGCGGCTCGCCCCAAGTGCGGACAGATGTTCGTAGACAAATACCGTCGTCATCGCAGCGGTTCCGGTGTGCGGCTGATCGGCAAGGCGATGGGGCGGCCTGTTGGCGAGATTGACTTTTCGAGCGGCTTACTTTCGATCCCGGTGGTTGGGCGAGTCGGGATCATCGGCTCCAACGGCATGGAAGAAGTAGGAGCCTTCAATTCGACGGGCAAATCCTGCTCCTTGGGCGTAGGCGGCTGATGTTCGAGCAAGCTCGGCAGCGGGTTCGGTCCGTCGGATCCCGGAAGCTTGGCACGTTCACGAGCGACGATGCCTTGTGTCCGTTGGCGTTCGTGCTCGGTCGCACGGGCCAGCGTGCAGTTCGGCAGCGGGCCATCGGCGATCACGACGTTGTTATATTGCATCAACGTCCCCTTCGCGTACTGGAAGCCCGCGAGAGCGATGTTATAGTTCGCAATCGCGTTGTGCTCGGAACTAAGGGCCGTGGCAAAGCGTTGTTGCGCATCGAGGATCGTGATGAGCGAATCCTTGCCCGCCTGGATCCGAGCGTACAGACCACGTAACTGTTCCGCCAGGGCATACCGTTGCTCCCGCGCCGCTTCGATCTGCCGGTAAGAGCTATACAGATTCTGATAAACCCCCGTCAGAAAACGCTCGGTCTTCAGTTCCTGGTTCTTCAACTGAATGAAACTTCGTGCCAGGTTTAAGTTGGATGCCCGTAACGAGGCATTGGCGTCACGGAAGCCAAACGGCATATCGAGCCGCAATCCCATGGCCCAGTTGTTGAACGTGTTGTCCGACAGATTCCGGAGAGCGTTATTCGTCCCCGAGCCATCGAGTTGCGTGCCGATGGAATTGACGTTGTAGTTCGCGAAGAATCGCAGGTCGGGCCGCGTATTGTTCTGTTGCAGCATGACATCAAGCTGCCTGGCCTTCACTTCCTCGCGGGCCATCAACAACTCAGGCCGATGAGCAAGGGCTTCCGTCAGCGCGGATTGCCAATCCGGGTTGAACGGGGCAAGGGTTGGCGCATCGGCCGGGACGATTCGCTTGCCGTCTTCGACAGCGATACCCAGGATGCCGCGCAACTGGCGTTCCGTTTCGAGAACTGATTGCAATGCGATGATACGCTGGCTTCGGAACGAGGCGAACTGAGCGCGAACTTGAGCGACTTCATGCGCTGTTGCCTTCCCAGCGTCGAGTTCCGATTTTCGCAATTGCCAGGTCAAATAAGCCTGCCGTAGGCCCTGCTCAGCCGCGTAGAGTTGGAAGTAGCTTGCATAGAGTGCCCAGTACTCTTGCTCAACATTGAAGAGCATGACGTTAACCGTGCGTTCGAACTCGGCCCGCATCTGTTCGTAACGGATTCGAGTGATCAGAATACCTTCCGAGCGCCCGCCGGAGGCGCGGACGTTATCCCGGATGCTGCCCGGATGAGCCGGATTCAATTGATTGATCTCGATGCCATAATCGCGAAGCAAAGGTTGTTCGAACGAGAACGTCACGGCCGGCTGGTAAGACGGATTGATGACCTGGAATCCACCGGGCGGATTCGAAAGCTTGGTGTAATTGGTGTTGTAAGTGATGCCCGCAAGACCGCCGGTCGGTAACGGTTTGAAGATTCCGGAAGTAAAGGCGGCCGTATCGCCATTGTTGAAGTTGTTCAGCACGTTGGCGGTGGCGGTATCGACTTTTTGCCAGGTCATGCTGGTGATCCAGCGCGCGTCGAATTTCGACAAGGCCCCTTCAATGTCCGCGCCAATGATGGCGGGATCGAGCGCGAAGGCTCGGATCGCATCGTCGCCGGCAACGGATCGTCCCTGGAATGACACGAGATCATCGCTGTAGGCGAAGCCGGCGCGGCTGCCGCCGTTCAATGCGTTGAACACCGCCGGACTGCCCCGCGTGCCCGTTTCGAGGGCGATGGCGAATGCTTCCGCCAGCGTCATGTAACGGATGGGCCGATCGGGATAATCGACTGTGGCCGGCTTTTGGTGCCCTTCGCCGGTCGGCGGCGCAATCACGTTTGGATTGACGTCCAGGTCCGCGGGTAGAAGACCCGAGGCGGTGACGGCCTTATGGTCATCAATCGTCATGTATAACGGTTGCTTGCAGCCCGAAAGGCCGCTCGCCACGAGCAGCGTTGCCGTCAGCATGTTCTTCCAGCGCTTCATGCGTTCCCCCATCCGATCGGTCCACGAAGCGGCACATGCCGGTTGACCCGAGCATGCGCGTTCGCATCGACCTTTGCGATCAGGCCCCGCCAACGCCAAAGCGTTGGGGATCCTAATTCCATCCGATAATAGGCCGATGCGTTGAAAGGAATTCGTGTGGAGCCGCTTATCGGGCTCCGTCCCCCAGTCCTTCCCCCCAACGAGTTGGCCGATGTAACGCGTACTTAAAACAAAAACAATAGCACCTGATGGAAAATTGAAACTTCGATTCCCCCTTGCCCACCCGCCTTAACGATCCGTAGCATTCCCCACGTGTACTGAACTCGCTCGCTTACCATTCAGGGATGTTTTTTCATGGCCAAGAAGACTTCATGCCCCATCACGCGCGACCAATTTCGCAGCGGCGCTAAAGCGATTTCCATCTCCATCGCCGGTTCCCCGATGCTCGCGGAGCCCAAGGAATTTTCTACCGGCTCGCTCGGCTGGTATTTGAACGGAAAGACCGTCGTCGAAATCGACGGTGTCGCCGTTTCCGTGCAAATTGGCATGAATCTGACGATTGTGGGAAGCAAGGAATTGGCGAAAGATGGGGAGTAAAGGGCAAGATAAACCCCCAAGCCCCGAGGCGAGGCTTTGCGAGCCTCGGGGAT
>JAIOQJ010000314.1 GCA_021413475.1 Planctomycetota bacterium
ATCGGTGGGGAATTGGTCGGTGTCCCAGCCGAGGAGGAGATCGCCGCGGTTGGCGTCGATCGAGCCGAGCATGCCATAGGCGGCGGCATACGTCAGTTCATGGAACATTGTGTGCCCGGCGAGCGTGGCATGATTGGTTTCGATGTTGAACTTGAGTTCCTTCTCCAGTCCGTAGGTGCGCAAGAAGGCCATGCAGGCGGCACAGTCGAAATCGTACTGGTGCGTGGTCGGCTCCTTCGGTTTCGGTTCGATCAGGAAAGTGCCCGTGAAACCGATCTTCTTCTTGTAATCGACCGCGAGTTGGAAGAACTTGGCGAGGTGATCGAACTCGCGCTTCAAGTCGGTGTTGTAGAGGTTCATGTACCCCTCGCGGCCGCCCCAGAAAACGTAGTTGATGCCGCCGAGTTCTTTGGTGACCTCGAGGGCCTTCTTCACCTGCGCTCCCGCGTAGGCGAAGACGTCGGCATTGCAACTCGTCGATGCCCCGTGAACAAAACGTGGGTTGCTGAACAGGTTGGCCGTGCCCCAGAGAAGCTTGATCCCCGTGCGCTGCTGCTCTTCCTTGAGGGCCTTGACGACCGCATCAAGGTTCTTGTTCGTCTCGGTCAGGTTCTTCCCTTCAGGCGCGACGTCGCGATCGTGGAAGCAATAAAAGGGAACGTCGAGCTTCTCCATGAACTCGAAGGCGACGCGAACGCGCTTGATCGCCATGTCAACGGAGTCAGTGCCGTCTTCCCAGGGACGGACCGCGCAGCCCGGCCCGAACGGATCGCCGCCCATGCCGCGGAAGGTGTGCCAGTACGCGACGGCGAAGCGAAGGTGCTCCTTCATCGATTTGCCTTCGACCAACTCGTCGGCGTTATATTGCCGGAAGGCCAGCGGGTTCTTTGATTCGGGGCCTTCGTACTTGATCTTTTGAACGTCGGGGAAGAACGACATGCGTGCACTCAGTGGAAAGGAGGAATAAAGGTAATCTTGCTGAAAGAGTAGTGTTTGCGCGGTTGAACGGGTAGGCGGCCCAATGCAGCGAGTCGCAGTCTGCCAACCGACTAGCAGGACTAAAATTGCATGAAGGAATATGTTCGATCGCGTCATTGGCTCGATTTGCGTTTCATCAAATCGATCGTACGATTCTCGATGGCAGGTTTCCCTCCAACCATCTGGGGGTGTCACAAAATGTCACGAAATGTCACACCTAATAAAAGAATGACCGGTCACGATTGAACATTGACAAGAATGTCACGTCAAAAGCTTGAGCCGAGCTGATCTTTTTCGTCAATTCCCAAGAATTTTTCGCACGCCTCTTGATTCTAAAACAATTGTTTGCTACATTTGATTAAATCAATCGTTTCAAACAGTCGATTGAAGTGATAGTTTTACTCTCCGGAAACGCCATGAAAGAACTACCTAACTTACCCACGCCTCCAGCGGAAGCCGACGAAACGCGTCAACGGATCGTCAGTGCCGCCGAAGAAGTCTTTGCCCAGATTGGCTTTGAGGCGGCGACCGTCCGCGGGATTTGCGAGCGGGCGGGGGTGAAAAACATCGGAGCCGTCAACTATTACTTCCAGGGGAAGGAAAACCTTTATACGGAAGTGGTCCGCGATGCGCTCGATTGTTGCAGCGAGGGACTCCCGTTTCCTGAGTGGTCTGCGGAGACTTCTCCGGTGCAAAAACTCCGTGATTTCATTCGCGTGCTGATGAGCCGATTTCTACGTTCGCCGCGAATCCCGGCCATGCAGTTGATGATGCGCGAGTTCGCCCAACCCAGCCCGGCGTGCCAAGAAGCGGTCTTGAAACACATCAAGCCGATCGCCAATCGGTTGCACGACATTCTCGCGGAGCTATTGCCCGAGACGGCCCAGGATAAACGCTGGCTGATCGGCTTCAGCATCGTCGGCCAGTGCGTGTACTACCGGCAGAATCGAGCGGTGGCGGAAATCCTGGTGAGCAAGGAAGCGATCGATCGACTCGATGTCGACTTCCTGGCGGAACATATTGCCAGCTTTTCTCTCGCGGCACTTGGTTTCGCGGACCCCACGTTGAACCGCCGTTGAACGAGGTGCATCATGACCTGGATTGCTCTCAAAATGTTGACCGGCGAACGAAGCAAGTACTTCGGCATCGTCTTCGGCGTGATGTTCGCCTCGCTGCTGATCGCTCACCAAGTGTCCATTTTCATCGGCATCATGGCACGCACCACCAGCCAGATTCGGGACGTGCAGCAGGCCGACATCTGGGTCATGGATCCCAACGTTCGCTACATGGACGAGACGACCGGGTTGTCGGACACCGACCTGCAACGCGTTCGCGGCGTGGAAGGGATCGATTGGGCCGTGAAGTTTTACAAAGGAAACGTGCGAGCCCGATTGGCCGAGGGGGGTTCAGGCACGGCCGACTTTCGCAACGTCATCATGCTCGGTCTGGACGACGATTCGATGATCGGCGCGCCGCGTGAAATCGTCATGGGCAAGTTGACCGATTTGAAGCAACCCGATGCCGTCGTCATCGACGAGGCAGGCTTCAACTATCTCTGGCCCAATCAGCCGCACCGGATCGGGATGGAATTGGAAATGAACGACCACCGCGCGGTTGTGGTCGGCATCTGCAAGGCGTCGCCGCCGTTTCAATCGATGGGGATTGTCTACACCCTCTATTCCCGAGCGATGAACTATGCCCCGCCCGAGCGACGGCTGATGTCATTCATTCTCGCCAAGCCGCAAGACGGCGTCGCCAACGCGGAACTTTGCCGGCGAATTCACGAGGGGACTGGACTCAAGGCGCAAACCTCCGAACAGTTCGCCTGGAGCACGATCAACTTCTACCTGGCGAACACCGGCATTCCCGTGAATTTCGGCATCACGGTGCTGCTGGGTTTCATCGTCGGCGTCGCGATTGCCGGGCAGACGTTTTACCTGTTCACCATCGAGAATCTGAAACAGTTCGGGGCCCTCAAGGCGATGGGAACGAGCAACCTCCGCATCGTCGGCATGATCCTGACACAGGCCCTCGTCGTCGGCGTGCTCGGTTACGGCATCGGCATGGGGCTGGCGGCCCTGTTCTTCGAAGGGACCAAGAACGTTCCGGCTCTGCTCGGCTTCCACTTGTACTGGGAAGTGATGGCCGGTGCCGCGGTGGCGGTGCTGTTCATCATCGTCCTCGCCAGTTTGCTGAGCATTCACCGCGTGTTAGTGCTCGAACCGGCGATTGTGTTCAGATGAGATTGGCGCCGCAACCGGGCCCGAATCGCTAGCAAGGGCGGATCGTCCCTTGCTAGCGCTTCAGGCTCGGACGAAATGGTTCTCGATGATTCTAGATTGGGGGGAGCGTTCCATGTTACTCGATCAACAACCAGTGCTCGGTTCCTCCATCGCCTTCGCCGTACGTTGCGACGGCCTCACCAAATCGTTCGGCGAAGCCGAGACCAAGGTGCAAGTGCTACGCGGCATTGATCTCGGCGTCCGATTCGGCGAGATGACCTTGCTGGTGGGGCCGTCCGGTTGCGGTAAGACGACGTTGATTTCGGTTATTGCGGGGTTGTTGAATCCGAGCGACGGCGATGTACAGATTCTCGGCGAGAGCCTCGCCGGAATGAGGACATGGCGGAAGACTCAGTTTCGCAGCAAGAACATCGGCTTTGTCTTTCAGCAGTACAACCTGCTTCCGGCTCTGACATCCGCGGAGAACGCGGCTGTGCCGTTGATCATCGCCGGCCAACCGCGCCATCACGCCGTCGCGAAAGCGACTGAAGTGCTCCGCTCGGTCGGCATGGGCGACAAAGTGAATTCGCTGCCGAGCCAGCTTTCGGGCGGCCAGCAGCAGCGTGTCGCCATCGCTCGTGCTCTGGTCCACGAGCCGCGTTTGCTGGTTTGCGATGAACCGACGGCAGCGCTCGACGCGAAATCGGGCCAGACCGTGATGGAATTGTTGAAAGCCGTCGCCTGCCGGCCCGATCGGGCGGTGATCGTCGTCACGCACGACAGCCGGGTTTTTCATTTCGGCGATCGCATCGTCGGCATGAGCGACGGACGCATTGAATCAATCGAAGAACCGAAGAGGAGCGAATCATGAAACGCCAACTGATCCTGCCTTTGATTTGCGTCGCCATGCTGGGCTTCGCCGTCTATCACGTCGTCAATGCCCAGCAGCAACCGGCCAAGGCACCCCCGCCGAACGAACCATCGCGTACGCCGTTTCGCGGCGCGATTGCCGGCGGTGGCGTCGTCGAGTCTCGCTCCGAGAACATCGCCATCGGCTCGCATCTGCCGGGCGTGGTCGCCGAGGTTCTGGTCAAAGTGGACGACCGCGTGGAAGGTCCCAGTTGGCTGGGGCGCGGTACACCGCTGTTCCGGCTCGACGATCGCCAATTGCGGTCGGAATTGCACGTCCGCCAGGCGGCCCTGATATCGGCCAAGGCGACGCTCGCCAGGTTGGAAAGCATGCCGCGCACGGAAGAAGTCCCACCGCTGGAAGCCCGCGTCCGCGAGTCCGAGGCCCTCTTGAACGACGCCCGAGATCAATATGTCCGCTCGCAACAACTGTTGAAGAATCGGGCCGTGGGAGAGGAAGAAGTAATCCGCCGCCGTAACGCGGTCGCCGTCGCCGAAGCCCAACTGGCAAAGTCGGACGCGGAACTGAAACTCCTGAAGACGGGAGCCTGGCAGTTCGAGAAAGAGATCGCACGGGCCAACGTCTCTCAGGCCGAGCAATTAGTGAAGCAGACGATGACGGAAATCGAACGCCTGACGGTCTACGCTCCGATCACGGGGACAATCCTGCAACGTAACGTTCGTCCCGGCGAATACGTCGGCGTCCCGCCCGGCCAGGCGTTGCTCGTCATCGGCGACGTGGACGTCTTGCACATCCGCGTCGACATCGACGAAAGCGACCTCCCCCGCTTCCGCCCCGGCATCGACGGCCGAGCCACGCCGCGCGGCAGCCCCGGCACGGAAATCCCCCTGACATTCGTCCGCGTCGAACCGCTGGTGGTGCCGAAACGATCGCTGACGGGTTCCGGCTCCGAACGGGTCGACACGCGCGTATTGCCCGTCATCTACGCGGCGAAGTCATCGGCCATGAAACTCTACGTCGGGCAGCAGTTGGATGTGTATTTAGAGGTGAAGTGAAGGAGAAACTCACCCAAGAATTTTAGCCACGGATGAAACACGGATGAAACATGGCGCGGCCGAGCCGCAATCAAAACAAGAAATCAGCCACAGAGGACACAGAGAAAGCAGGAGCTTTTCGGATTCTTTTCTCGGTGATCTCTGTGGCCTCTGTGGCTCATTTCTTATTCATTTTGCGCACGCCGCGAAGATTTAGAGGCCAAGTAACACGGATAAGAGATGGAAGGACGATGTTCTGGATTTCATCCGTGTTTGATCCGTGTTCCATCCGTGGCACAAATTGTCTTCGCCCTCACTTCATCCGCGTGTCCTTCAAGCTCACCAGATACGCAATCAAATCCACAAACTCGTCGACGCTTAGCGGCTTTTCCAGGCTTTCCGGCATGACACTCAGTTTCTCGGGCCGGGTGGCTTCAATGTCCGTTCTGGCGAGCGCGTGTTTCTTGCCTTCCTTGTCGGCGTAGGTGATTGTCTTGTCGGTCTCGTCGATCTTGATGCCGATGAGGGTGCGGCCGTCGGCCAGCGTGACGGCGTACGACTGGAAGGCGGGACCGATGGTGCGGCTTGGTTCCAAGATCGATTCGACGATGTGGATGCGAGAGAAGCGGTTGCCGAGGCCCGTTAGTTCCGGACCGATCTTCTCGCCTTGGTCGGCGACACGATGGCATTTGATGCACTGCGTCCGCTCCGCATTCAAGAAGAGCTTGCGGCCGTTCTCGACATTTCCGCTGCGACCCAGAGCGGCGGCGGTGAGTTTTTCATGGACCGCCGTGGCGCTCTTACGGCGGAATCGCAGGTGAAAGTCGATGTCGGACTCGCGCGCGGGGAAGCGAATCTGAATCGTGTTGATGCCTTTTTCGAGCGTCGCATCGAAACGGTCCGCATCGATGCGATAGGGTTGGGCGTCGCCGCGTTTGAAGATTTGCTTGCCGTTCAGATGGAGGCTCAGGGCCGCATTGGTGCCGAGGAAAAATTGAACGTCAGCCTTTTCGGGCAGAATGATGTAGCTTGCAGCCACCCACGATATGTCCTTCTTTGTCGAGGTTTTTACCTGAATGCGGCTTTCGATGCCGGTGCCGAACGCCGCTTGCTCGATGAAGTCAAACCCGGAATGCCAACCGGTCCGCCAGTAGGCCAGGATGCCGCTGGTGCCTTGGAGTTCGTGGACCGCCTGTTTGAGTTCGAGGTTCTTTTGGTCGGGATTCCAGTTCGTCAGCGTGCGGAAGACCACGGACAGCACTTCCGCCGACGGATTCTGCCGTGCAAGTTCGATCAGCGTCTTCGCACGTTCCGGCTCGCCGAACTCGCTGACGCACTTAAGCGCGGCCAGTTGCGTCTCGGGATCGTTGAGTGACGTGACTGCGAGGGGAAGAATCTCTTTCACCTTCATCATCAAAAGCGATTCGAAGCTCGCGCGGCGGACGCCGGGATCCGGACTGCGGGCTAACTTCAAAAGTGTTGGGCTCGTTTCGAGTAAATTCAGTTTCCCCGCCGCTGTCGCCGCGGCACGGCGCACGATGAGGACGCGATCTTCAAGACGTTGCGTCACGCGCTTGGCACCGTCGGCAATCTTCAGTTCGCCAATCCCTTCGATGGATGCGGCACGCACTTCCGCGTTGTACGAGGCCACGCGGTCGATCAGGAGTTTTGCCGAATCCAGCTTGGGCCGTTTGACCAGCAAACGCAGGGCCTCGGCCAAGACTGGACCGTGCTCCAGTCCACTGGCGAGAGCCAGTAATTCCGGTTCGCTCTTCTCGTCGAGCCCGGCGGCGAACTGCTTCAGGGCTTCCAAACGCACGGCCGCGGACTTGGTCTTTTCCTTCACAAAGATTGCAAACGCTTCACGAGTCGCGGTGACCGGGTGCTCACGCAAGAGATCAAGGATGAGCATCAGCGTGTCGGCATTGGTCTCTTCGCCCAGCCATTTGATGAGCGACGCCAGCCGGGCCGGGACTTTTTCCCGCTGCATGCGCTTGGCGACGGCCAACCGCGTCGCGGAATCGGAGTTGTCGAGGAACGCATTCAGTGCCGTCTCGATGGCGGGCGTCTTGTCCCAGGCAACCGTGTTCGCCGGTCGCGGCGGCGGCCGATAGCCCCAGTAGACCCTCTCGGCGGGCTTCTGATAAATACGCGTCAGGGCATCGGCATACTCACGGCGACGGTTGGCATCCTTCTCGGTCTTCAACCGTTCGATCAAGCCGTCGGCGATCTCCGGAATGTATTGTTCGGCGATGGCTCGCAAGGCGATCACTCGTATTGGCTCCGTTTCTGGGAGATCGAGCAACTTCAACACCGCCGGCCAGTTGTTCGATTTCCGCAGCGTCATCATGGCCGCGTGAGCCAGGGTGGCATCGGGTTTGGCGATGTTCTTCTGCAGCCACTCGGGGGAATCGGCCCAGCGGAGGCGGCCGAGGGCGATGATAATTTCAAGCAGGACGGGCGTGTCTCTACCCTTCGCGCTTTCCGCAAGCCTCGCCGCGAACTTCGCATCACCCGGAGCGGCATCCAAGCGATGTGTCACGAGGACCGGATCGGTCAGATCGGCCAGTGCGCGAACTGCTTGAATTTGCACTCGCACATCAGCGTCGGTCTTGAGGAAATGGAACTGGTTGTCAATCGAAGCCGAGCCAGGTGAATTGGCGAGGATCCAAACATAGTGCTGGCGGATGCGCACGTCCATGTCGCCCCGTTTGTAGATCCCTTCCCAAATGGACCGGAACTCTTTGCCACCGAAGAGTTCCAGGCATCTTTGCTGACCATCGAAACGTTCGCGGTAGCTATCTGACTTCAACAAGTGGATCAAGCCCCTCGGTTCTTCATCGACTTTTTCATCTTTGCCATACGTGATCCGATAGATCCGCCCGCGTCCGCGCTTCGGCCGTTGCCCGTCGGCCCAATCGGAAACGAACATCGCTCCATCGTAATCGACGACGAGGTCGGTCGGCTTGAAGCCGTAGGGGTCGTCCTCAGCACTGGCGACGAAGACGGTCTCCTTCACCGGAGCGAAGCCGCTACCCTGGCGTTGCAACGGAGAACGCACGATTGATCGGCCCCATTCGCAGTTGAAGAGGTTGCCGCGATATTCGGCGGGGACTTGCGTTTCGCGATAGCAAATGCCGCCCGCCGAGGAACCGAGGCCGAAGTCACCGAGCGGCGGCATCGCTTCGTCAGGCCGTTCGTAGTAGTGGTACGGGTAGCCGTGATCGGCCCCGAAAAACGTGTGGCAGACGCGCAGCTTATAGTCGCCGCCGTCGTTCTCGTTGTCGCGGAAGAAGACGTTCAGGTCTTCATCGAGCGAGACTTTGTAAACGTTACGCGTGCCGGTCGCGAAGACGTGCGAATCGCTGCCGTCCTTGCGGCAACGAAGAATGCCGCCGCCGTTCAGAATCAGCCGATCGCCCTCGGGCCGTTTCACGTTGGTGCCGTTGTCGCCCATCGCCAGGTAGAGCCAACCGTCGTGGCCAACGGTCACACCGTTGGCACAGTGCAATCGCACCGGGTTCTTCTCGGGCGTCAGGCCCAGTCCTTCGAGCATATCTTTGCGCTCGTCGGCCACGCCGGTTCCCTTGGTATCGCGCAGGCGGGTCAGGAACGGTGCGTGCATCACGTAGACGAACCCGTTGTGAAACGCCAGTCCCTGAATCGAGTTGAACTCCTTGGCAAACACGGTCGACTTGTCGGCATAGCCATCGCCGTCGGTGTCTTCGAGCAGACGCACTTCGCTCCGCCGAATGATCTCAGTGCCAAGCCCGGTCATGTAATCGACGCCAACAAAAATCGACCCCTTCCGCGGCCCGTTGGCGATCACGGACGGATACTCAATAAACGGATCGCAAGCGAAAAGCGTCGCCTTGAAGCCGGTTGGGAGTTTGAGAGGCGGGAAGCGTTTCTCCGCCGCCGGGCCGGTGGGGATGGGCTCGGCGGCGGGGAGGGAGGAGAAAGACAACAGAAATAAGAAAATCACGGTGAATTTCATTGGGATCACTCAGGCGGATCTTTCATAATCAACCAACCGGTTCGATCTTTCGGAATTCCCTACGGTCTTGGTATATTGACTCAATGCCCACGATATTCCGAGATGTCGATCCTCGTACTTTACGAGTGCCATCGACTCGACCGAGCGGTGCCGATCCGTACAAGCTCCAACGGCAAATCGCCCGGTATGGTTCGTCGTCAATTGGAATGCTGCCACCTTGGGTCTATGAAGGGACAGATGGTGAACTGGTGCTGTTCAACGGGGTGACACGAGCCACACGCATAGCCAAATTGGCACCCGGCACCCTTCTACGCGTTCAAATTATCGGCAAGATTAGGGCACGCTTCGGATCGCTGCCGACAATTGGAGACCTGCTTCCATGATTGAACCAACTCGCCTCGAAATTCTCGAACGACTCGAACGATTGAGCGCCTTGGCCCCTGATCTACGATTCGGCCAATTGATTGCCAACCTATCCTTCATTGCCGCAGGACCGTGGGACCAGACGCTCTGGGATCTTGAAGATGAACAATTACTTGGGGCCATTCGCAAGTTCGAAGAAGACTTATCTGGAATCGAAGTGCCTGTGGCTTCCTCTTGACTTACTGGTACGACCCCTGACCCCTAATCACTTAAACTTCTTCAACATCTGCTCCGCCACGAAATCCATTCCCTTCTGATTGAAGTGGTTGCCGTCGTAGGTAAGGATTCCTTTGCCGAGATTCTCCGGGTTGTTCTTCTTCCAGTGCGTGAGGAACGCCTTACGCAGGTCGTTGAGCGGCACGTCCTTCGCCTTGGCGATTTGTCGTTCGATTTCGGCAAATTCGTCGAGCTTGGGGTCGTCCTTGTTCGTGCCGTCGTGTTTCTCGCCGACGCTGGTGAGCGAGCACTGGATCACCTGGATGTTCTCTTTCTTCAACTTGTCGATGAGTTCTTCCAGGCTGCTCTTGAAGGTTTCCTTCGGAAGGCGGCGGGCATCGTTGCAGCCGATCTGGATGACGACGATGGTCGGCTTCTTGGCGATCACGTCCTTGTCGACGCGCTTGATCAGATCCGGAACCGTGTGCCCACCGGTGGCGACCCAATCGACCTCGAGGTTCAGATCCTTGTGGGTTTCTTGTAGCTTCTCCCGGACGATGCGAACGTAACCTTTCATTACGTGTTCTTTCGGCGCTTCCTGACCTGCGAGTGAAGTCAGCGAGTCACCGAAGAAGATGATACGATCGCCCTTTTTCAATGTGACTTGTCGATCGGCATGGTCATCGGCCGCGGTGGCGCCGGCGGCGCTGGCCAGTACCAGGAGAAGCGTGCGTGCGGAAAACATGGTGACGTCCTCGAAATTTGGCGAACGGGTGGGAGAGGTAGGATGATCCAGCGCGATCATGGTAACACCGTCCGCGGCCAATCGCGACAAATTTTCCGTTTCATGCCTTTTGCATTCGGAAAGGAATGAATAGAACCCCCATGCCACGAGTCGAACTATCATCCTTCAGACGCGCTTCCCTTTCCCCGCAACCAAGAGGAATGTTCATGTCGGAACAATCTCGCCGTGATTTCTTGCAGAGTTCTTCGCTCGCCGTCGCTTCGGGTGCGTTGTTTTCGCATACCGCCCTGGCCGGTAAAGATCAACCCAGCGAGCGGGTGCGCGTCGGCATAATGGGCGCGGGCGGCCGGGCGTTCTCGCTAGTCAACTCGTTCGCGGCCAACAAGTCCGTTGAAGTCGTGGCCATCGCGGATCTCGACCCGAGCAAGTTGCCCAAAGCACTCGACGCGGTCGAAAAACTCCAAGGGAAGAAACCTCGGGAAGAGAGCGATTTCCGCAAGCTGATCGACGACAAGACGATCGACGCGCTCGTCGTCGGCACTCCCGATCACTGGCACGCCATCCCGACCATCCTCGCGTGTCAGGCCGGGAAGGATGTCTACGTCGAGAAGCCAGATGCCCACAACATCGTCGAAGGCATGCGGATGGTCGCGGCGATGAAGAAGCACAAACGCGTCGTACAAATGGGCTCGCAGCATCGGTCCACGACGCGAATGCAGGCGGCCATCGAGTTCGTCAAATCGGGCAAGCTCGGCAAGTGCGTCGTCGCCAAGGCGTGGGAAAGTTCGAAGCAGGGAGCGGTTCCGGCCGTGGCCGATAGCGCGCCACCGGCAGGTGTGGACTACGAAATGTGGATGGGCTCCGCCCCGAAACGGCCGTTCAACGTCAACCGCTTCCACGGCCGCTGGCGCTGGTTCTACGATTACGGCACCGGCGATCTCGGCAACGACGGCGTGCATCGTCTCGACATGGCGGTCGTTCTCTTGAACGCAGCCCTGGAGGCGCAAAAGGAACAACCGATCGGCTTGCCACGCACCATTTTCGCGAGCGGCGGCAAATGGTTCTTCGACGACGCGCAAGAGTTCCCCGACACCATGCAGGTCAATTACGAGTTCGGCACTGGTAAGCAAACCAAGCTGCTGACTTACGAGATGCGCATCTGGGCACCCTACGACTACTTGGACGAAGAAGAAGGGGCCGCAGTTTTCGGCGATCAGGGGTACATCATTTGCGGCAACAAGAAGTGGGCTGCCTTTGGCAAGAAGGGCGTACTTCTCGCGAAAGGCGAAGGCGACAGCCACGAAAAGCCGCACGTGCAGAACTTCATCGAGTGCATCAAGTCGCGCCAGAAGCCCTACTGCGATTTGGAAACGGTGGGCCATCCCGCTTCGATCTTGTGCCACGCGGGTAACATCTCGGCACGAGTCGGCCGCAAGTTGACCCTCGATCCCGCCACCGAGACGTTCGTCGGCGACGCCGAAGCCAACGCCCTGCGAACACGGGCCGAGTATCGCAAGCCGTGGGTATTGCCGGAAGTGTAAGTCGATAAAGAGCCCGAGCCCCGCGTGGAGCAAGCTGCTAGCTTGCTCTTTCGCTTTTCCTGGTTCATTCTTTCGGTTCGTAGATGACCATCATCGCCGGGCGATTCTTGATCTCCTCCGCCTCGCGATACCAGGCGATGAACCAGTCGGCCGCGTCGCCGTGCAGCATGAAGCCGCGATTTTCTTGCTTGCCGCTGGTCCAGAAACGGACGGCGTGAGTGAAGTCCCAGGTGCTGCAACCTTCTTGCGAGGGACCGTGCGCGAGATAGAGCGGCAGGAAGTCCGGGTCGTCGCCGTAGTAAGTGCCGCCGACCGCCTTCCAGAATTTGCCCTTGGCGTATTCGAAGGCGTTGACCTCGTACTCTTTCCAGGGCCGATTGCACGCCTCGGCTACCCACATGTTGGGTTGATACGGACTGCGTGCCTTTTCCGGCGTCGCGGCGCGCACGACCAAGAACGTGGCCGCCAGGATGTTCGATTCCTTGGGAATACTGGAGAGATCGACGCGCATCAGCGGACTGCGATGGCGCATGAAAATCTCTTGCTTGCCGCTCTTTCCGAAGTTGGTCGCCCGTTCGACGTTCAGGCCATCGGGACCGTGGCTGCTCCAGTAGGCGTCTTGCCAACCGGAGTACATCTTGTCGGGATTCTTGGGATCAAAGCCCTTGGCGCCCTCGCGGAAGACAGCCAACACCACCCGGGGATGCTTCTTTTTCAGGTCCTCGAATTTGGTTTTGAAGTTGGCTTCTACCTGCGTGGCCGTCTGGTCCGCGGGTTTGACCCATTGGTCGGCGAGTTTCTTCCCTAGTTCGCGGACATCGGCAACTACGAGATCGGTGCCTAGCACCTTGAATTGATTCTTGACGACGACCGCCGGCAATTTCTCGGAACCGAGACGGACGTTATCGACGTAGATCGACTCGCCGTCGCGCGGCTGATACATGAAGATCTCAAACCGAACGACCTTGCCAAGTTCCTTGTCCTTGCCAAATTTCTTGCCAATCGCACTCCAGGAATTGGGGTGCAGATCGGCGGTCACGGAGTTCTTGCCGGGATTCATGAACTGCGTTTTAACCCAGCGGCTCACCGCCTTGTCGTAACCGTTGCCGCGCTCGCTCCCCTCTTGCATCACGCAAAAGCCGACGAGGCAGGGACGTTCGACCGTAACGTCGGCCTTGAAAGTTTGGAACGGCATCCAGTCATCCGGGATCTGTGTGGTCGTGATACTCGGCCAATTGCCGCCGGCGAATGTGAGTTTCAGACTCTGCTTCCCCGACGTCGCGTGATCGGTCGAGAGTTCCCATTTCGCCGTAGGTTCCTTTGTCTTCGGGTCGCCCAGATCAAGATTGGACCAACCCTTGACGTCGGCCGCGTCCTCGAAATCGAAGAGGATCTTGTCGGCGGCGAAAGCGAAATTCGTTCCGGCCAGCAGCAGGGCCGGCAGGAAGAAATGGACACGGTGGATCATCGGAACTCTCCTGGTTGGCGATCACGACATCATTCTTCAATAGGCGACTGAAATCAACGCAATTCTTCAGGGAGCATGGTTGCGGCTCTTTCGCGAACCTACGATGAATATGCCGATTCAGAACTCGGCCAACAAATCGCAAACGCATGGATCGGAGAAAAAACGGATGACTTTCCAACAAAATCTGATCCTCACTTTGGCCGCCATTCTTCTAATCGACGATGGCGCCGTCCATGGCCAAATCACGACAACCTTGAAAGGCCACAAACACACGGTCAGTTGCCTGGCGTTCTCTCGAGACGGCAAGTTGCTCGCCTCGGGGGCCAAGGATGGGGCGGTGATTTTGTGGGACGTCGCCACCGGAAAGGAACTGGCCCGTTGGCCGGACCATAAAGACATGGTCACGGCGGTGGCTTTCACCCCTGATGGCAAGACGTTGGCGTCGTGCAGCCACGACAGCGGGATCAGCATCTGGGATCTCGAAACGCGTAAACTCGCAGCCGTGCTGACCGGTCATGAAAAGGACGTCCGCGGCTTGGCATTTTCGCCGGACGGCAAGACTCTGGCCTCGGGCGGAGTCGACAAGACCGTGCGGCTTTGGTCGTTGGTCGATGGAAAGGAAATCGGCAAATGGAACGGGCATACGGCCGAAGTGAACTGCGTCGCGTTTTCACCGGACGGCAAGACGCTGGCCTCGGGAGGGTGGGATCGCGCCGTGCGACTGTGGGATCCCGCCTCCGGCAAGTTGCGCGCGACCTTGGAGGGGCACACCGAGTTCGTGCGCGATTTCGTTTTCACGGCGAATAGCAAGACGCTGCTTTCCAGCGGCAAGGATGGAATCATCCGCATCTGGAACGTCGAAGACGGAAAGTTGCGCTCGACGCTGGAAGGCCATCAGGGACTGGTCCGGTCGCTGGCCCTTTCGCCCGATGGCACACTATTAGCCTCCGCCGGTCGCGACGGAACGCTGAACCTGTGGGACATGGCGACGGGCAAGATCGTGGCCACCATGCAGGAAGGCGTGCTTGGTTTTCTGGTCGTCGCCTTCGCGCCGGATGGCAAAGTGCTGGCGACCGGCGGCATCGATCACAAAGTCACGCTGTGGGACGTCGCCGGTATCAAGGAGAAGCATCGGCCAAAGTGACAAACGTGCTAGCAACGAGCGGGGTTGCGTCCGATGCAGTAAAGAAACTCCCGGTCGCGGATATAGATCTTCCCGCCGGAGATCGCGGGCGATGCGCCGGTGGTGCCGCCGCCCAGATCGTTTTGCGCAAGAATTTCGAGCTTCGGCCCCGCCTTGATGACGTAGCTCTTGCCCGACGCGGCGAAATAGATCCGGTCGTCGGCTGTGGCGATCGGGCTGGCCAGGATGGAGATGCCGTCCACGCGCTCGTCGAATACTTCTTCACCCGTCGAGAGTTTCCAGCAGACGATCACACCGGGCTTGCGCGTGCGATAGACATAGTCGCCGACGATGATCGGCGAAGAATACTCGGCCGACACTTTGTCGTGTTTCCACTTCACATGCGTTTTGGACACATCACCTTGGCCGCTCGTATCGACGACCAGGCTCGCGCCGTTGGCACCGCTATCCATGTAGAGGAGGCCGGCCCGAAAGGCCGGCGACGCCCCGAAACCGTTGGCGGCACAATTCCAGATGATCTTGCCGTCCGTCGGGTCCAACCCTTGCGGGCCTTTGGATGATGCGATCACCATCTGCGTCTTGTCGTTCACTTTGATGAGGATTGGAGTGGTGTTGTTGTACGATGCCTCCTTGCGCTTCTGCTCCCATTTCACGTCGCCGGTCTTCTTGTCTAGGGCCTGTAGAAATCCCTGCCCGCGCCCTTGATCGCAGTACAAGATGACCGTGTCCTCATAGACGATGGGACTGCTGCACAGGCCGGGATTCAAACTTAACGGCCCCGTCCGTTCTTTGCGCCAGACGAGTTTGCCATCCATATCCGCGGCCGCGACGACGCCGGAGCCGTACCAGACGTAAACGCGTTCGCCATCCGTGACGGGCGTGGGCACCGCGTAAATGTCGTAGCCTTCGGGATGCTCGCCGGCCGGAATCTCAGTCCGCCAAAGTTGCTTCCCTTCCGCGACGTCGAGGCAAACCAAATGATGGGCTGGGACAATTTTCTTCGCTTCGTCTTCACGCGTTTGTTTGGCCGAAGTGGTGACGAATATCTTGTTGCCCCAGACGATTGGGCTCGAATTACCGACGCCGCCGAGCGGCACCTTCCAGCGAACGTTCTCGCCGGACTTGGCGTTCCACGTCAGCGGCAAATCTTTCTCGGTGGAGTAGCCGACGCCCGTGGTACCTCGCCAACCGGGCCAGTTCTCGGCACGGGCGTTGCCGAGGTTGAACGAGAGGCCGGCAATCAAGACGCCTAAAAGCAATGTTCGTTTGAGTTGCATGGCGAGCTCCGGATGGGAAGAGTGCGTTCGGCAGGTTGGCACCATGATAACCACCTGTGATCTCATTTCAACTGATTTCGAGGCGACGGCAGATGAGGGCCTATCATAGATTCATCAAACTTCGGAGAACCTCATGCAAAGTCAAACGTTCTTCGCCTCCATGATTCTGTTCGGGTCGCTCGCTCTATTTGGCTGGTTCGCGGCCGCCGCTCCGGATCAACCGGCCAAGAAAAGACCGTTTCTTCAGGTGCCGGACACGGTTTCACCGCCAGTTCGTGCCTATCTGGAATCGCTCCCCGACCCCTCCACGTTGCCGGCCTGGCCCGCTCCGGACGACGTGGCAGGCTGGAAACGCGATTGGGAAGCAGGCGAGAAAGCCAGCGAACCGAAAGTGCAAATTACCCTGAAGCGTTTCGAGCCGACAGTTGCGAAACGCAAGCTCGGCGGTGTCCCCGTGCTCGACATCAAACCGAATGGTTGGAAAGAAAGCAAGAAGGTGCTCGTTCACTTGCACGGCGGAGCCTACGCCCTCTATAGCGCCCACTCGCGTTTGCCGAGCAGCGTGCCCGCCGCCGATGCGACCGGGCTGCGCGTCATCTCGATCGATTACACCGTCGCACCAGCCGGCAAGTGGGAGAAGGTGATTGACGAGGTTCTCGCCGTACTCGACGCTCTTCAGAAAGAAGGGCACAAACTCAAGGACATCGCAATCTATGGGGAATCGGCTGGTGGCGCGATGGCGGCCGGTGCGGTGCTGAAGATGCGCGACAAGAGCCTTGGCATGCCGGCCGTGGTTGTACTTTTATCGCCATGGTCGGACATCACCAACAGCGGGGACACGGCCATCACGCTGAAGAACGTCGATCCGCTCTATGTCTACGAACGGGATCTCAAGCACGCGGCCGACGCCTATGCCGATCCGAAGGACCAGAAGCATCCGTACGTCTCACCGGTCTACGGCGATTACACGAAGGGATTTCCGCCGACGTTGATTCAGGGCGGCACCCGCGAAATCTTCCTGAGCCATTTTGTCCGTCACTATCGCGCGATCAACGATGCCAACGGAGTCGCGGTGCTGGATTTGTACGAAGGAATGCCGCACGTTTTTCAGATACGTCCAGAAATGACGGACGCGCCCGAGACCAAGGCGGCGATGAAGAAGATGACGGGGTTTTTGAAAGTGCATCTGGGAGAGTGAACGAGAGATCCCCGAGGTTCGCAA
>JAIOQJ010000315.1 GCA_021413475.1 Planctomycetota bacterium
TCCGTGAGCCGCACGATATACTTCTTGTACATGGGAACCTCCTTGTGGATGTGGAGGTTCCCAAAAATTGACAGCTGACGCAACCCGAAAATTCAGCTTGGACGGGGCACTAGCTTGTCAGAAAGAAGCTCGACAAGCAGAAGCTTGTCGCCACACGACCCAGTATCACAACACCGGCGACATCAGCCGGCACGCGTTTTCTGACAATCGGCTCACAAATCCCCGCTTCGCGAACTCTTCGGGATTAACTCGAATCGATTGCGAGAGATCGTTCAGGTAGGCCTTCTCCAATTCGCTGACGACTTCCCGCGACTGCATCAGGCAGGTCATCTCGAAGTTCAAAAACAGGCTGCGATTATCAAAATTCGCGGAGCCGACCGATGCCCAGCAATTGTCGGCGATCAGGATTTTCGAGTGAATGAAACCCTTCGTGTATTGATAAATCTTCACGCCGGCGGCGAGCGCGTCGTTCCAGTAAAAACGGGCTGCGAGGAACGGGAGCCATTTATCCGGCCTGAACGGGCAGAGGAGGCGTACATCGCGGCCGGAGCGGGCCGCCAGACACAAGGCGTCGAGCAAGCCCGTATCAGGAACGAAATAGGGTGATGCGATCCAGACGCGATCACTAGCACGCATAATGGCCGCGAAATAAGTTTCTCGGATGGTCTTGAGTTCTTGATCGGGCCCCGAGGCTGCGATCTGCACGGGAACGCTGCCGATGGCTTCGATCTTCGGGAAATAAGTCGAGTCAGAAAGGTCTTCATCGGTTGCGAAATGCCAGTCTTCGATGAATACACGCTGCATGAATCGAGCGGCTGGCCCTTCGAGCCGCAAAAAGGTATCGCGCCAGTGACCGAAGAAAGGGTGCTTGCCGAGATACTCATCGCCGATATTGAACCCTCCGGTAAACCCAACGCGTCCATCGACGATCAAAATCTTCCGGTGATTGCGCAAATTGATTTGCACCCGTCGGCGCAACGGATTCAGGAGGGTGAGAAACGGTGAGACTTTACCGCCCGCATCGGTCAATCGCTTTAATAGGTTGCGGTGCAGTCCCCAGGAGCCGACGGCATCGTAGAGAAAGCGAACCTGAACTCCCGCCCGAGCTCGTTCGACCATGGCATCGATAAACCGCTGGCCCGATTCGTCCGCGCGGAAGATAAAGAACTCCATGTGAATATGGTGCTTGGCCGCGCGAATGGCTTGCAGCATGCTTTCAAAGGTCGAGTCGCCGTCGTGATAAAGATCGATTTTGTTACCGGTGTTTAGCGGGGATGCACCGAGTTTCGTCGCCAGTTGTGTCAAGTCTTGCCAGATTCCTTCGATTTCCGGTGTCGCGGCGGCTTCCATCAAGGTGTTCGAACGTTGCCGATACGATTCAGCATGTCGGCGCTTTCTTTCCAGCGGTCGTTGCACGCTCTGGTAGCCAAACATCCAGTAGAGGAAAACACCCAGGAAGGGGATAAAGATGACGGTCATGCACCAGGCCGAGGCCGAGATTGATTCCTTTTTGATCGCGAGTATCGAAAGCAATGAGAATCCGATCAACAGAAAATTAAGCAGCGTAAGCCAACCAGTCCATTCTTGCCAGCCGGCAGCCAAAAGGATCGTGATGTTCAAGGCATGATCTCCGCGTAGTTTCGACGAGCGTTCGTAGTGGCCCGCTTTAGCGGGTCGGGTCGCTACGAACAAAGACCGCCTTGTCGCGTTCGACTCTAATGTCGATAATAGATATTTACCCTGCCCCGCGAAGGTGTATTGTTCATGCCGTCAGAAGGATCTGCTGCTGGTTTGAGTTCCGCCTGGAAGGGTGTTGATCCTGTTACACGGCGAAATATCCGCGCTGAGTCATTCTTTTCCGCCTTCAATGGCATTTACATGGGGCTGGCAATCTTGGCCGCTCCCGTGGTTGCAGTTACCGCCGTCCAAGCCAATCCTCTCGAATTGACGATCCTGGTCGCGGCCTTTCCCGTCGGCGTCTTCTTTGGTCCGCTCTGGGCCGGGGCCGGCCGACGGATGGGGATGCAGCGGCTCGTCACCCATATGGCCTTCTGGGCCAATATCCCCTTGCTTTTAATTTTCTGGGTCGACGATTCACGGTTATTCACGCTCTTGATCTCGATTAGCCAGATTCTCAATTCCGGTATGCGGATGGGGCAATCGAGCCTGTATCATGTCCTCTACCCCAAATTGATTCGGGGCAGGGTGCTCGGGCAACTCACGTTCTGGACCTTCCTGACGATGGTGCCGAGCATTCTCGTGACCGGCTGGTTGCTCGATATGAGCAGAGAGATGTATCGCATCCTCTACCCGTTGGCGGGCGTCTGCGGGATGATCGGTTGCTGGTATTATCACACACTCGAGGTTCCGGCGCAGCGGGCGCTGACATCGTCGCGCAACGGCATCCGGGCCAGCATGCGCGGTGTGCAGAATATCCTGGCGTCGGATCGGGCGTTCTTGTTTTTTCAGGGAGCTTTCTTTCTGTCCGGCTCGGCGTTTTTCATGTCGACGCATATCGTGCTTCTGCTCGTCTGCGACCGCTTCAGTTTCTCGGCTTTCGATCTCGCGCTCTGGATGACAGTGGTGCCGCAGTTGCTTCTGGCTCTGAGTTCTCCGATCTGGGGCCGTGTTCTCGATCACATCGGCATCGTGCATTGTCGTTTGCTGATTTCCTTCGTCCAAACCGCTTCACTGGCCTGCTACTGGGTGGGGATCGTGGGTGTTAGCCCGATCTTCATCTACCTCGGTAGCATTTTGCTTGGTATGACGAATGGAGGGGGGCAATTGACGTGGGCTCTCGCTTCCAGCCACTTTGCACCGAAGGCAGAGGACGTGCCCTTGTACAATGGCATTCACTTCGTCCTGAACGGAGTGCGTGGGTTGGTACTCCCCTGGGTTGGTGCGGTTTTATGGGTGGCAACCGGACCTGGCGCGGTTCTGGCCGCCCTCATCACTTGCAGTGGCAGTATCCCGATTATTTTGCGTTCGTTGAAATTGGACCGCCTGCGACCGCCCGCGCTGCATGAACCCTCATCGCCCTTCGTGGATACGGACGCCGTCCCACCCTGGTCGGCCAATGAACCGAAAATTGAACCGTCTTCCGATCGAAATGGTATCGGAGCGACGCGCTCGTAACTCCATTCGAGGCCGACACGATGGATCTGGAGATTCGAACGTACCAACCGGGTGACGAAAGCGGCCAGGTGGCTGTTTATAACACGGTTGCCGCCAAGTTGCCGGGCTTCAAGCCGGCAACCAGCGAAGATGTTCGACGACGGACGAAAGCGAAAGACTTCGATCCCGCTCTGCGTTTCTACGCCCTCGCACAAGGCCAAATCGTCGGCTATTGTGTCGCGCAGGCCAACGGCCGGCTCGGCTATCCCTGGACGCTGCCCGGACACGCCGCCGAGGAACCGTTGCTGAACGCGGCCCTGGACGCATGCCGGGCGCGGGGAATCAAAAAACTCTTCGCGACCTATCGGGCCGACTGGGCCGCGCCGATTGCGTTCCTTGAAGCACACGAGTTTCGCAAGGCCCGCGACATGGTCAACTACTATCAGAACCTTCTCGACTTGCCGACGATGGTGATTCGCCGCGGATTGAACATTTCGCCGCTCAAACGCGAGGATCTGCGCACGATCGCGGCGTTCGTCCCCGGGTTGATGCGGCTTCCTCCCGATAAACTGGAGGAGTGGTTCTTCGCGAACCCGTACTTTCCGCCGGAATCGATTTTCGTGATGCGCAAAGCGGACGAAACGCCCAGCGGGGTCGCCGCCCTCGTCAGCAATCCGAGCTACGCGAACCCGTTGCAAATCGATTCGGCCGCGCCTTGTTTCCGCCTCGGTGCGTTCGGCAACGAAGGCTTGACGACGAAACGGGTCAATGGCCTGTTCAGTTTCCTCGTCCGCGATGATGGTGATGCCACCCCGATCGCGCTCGACCTGCTATCGTTCGCATTGAATCGGATCCAGGACGATTCCATTGAAGTCCTCTGCGGCCAGGCACCCAGCGACGTTCGCCATTTGACGGGCTTTTATCAGAAGTATTTCCGCAAACAGGGCAGTTTTCCAATCTACGAACGGGAACTGAATTGATGCCGAATGTTTTGTAGGTCGGGTCGAGTCTTCGAGACCCGACGGTGCTTTCCCCTGAAACCCATTCGCACAATCACCATCGGGCCACGCAACGCCTCGACCCAACCTACGTTTCTCATCTTCATAATTCGCAAAGCCGTTAAAGTCCGCATTCTTTTGGGTCGATATTACCGGTAAGCGCGTCATCTTCCACAAGGGTGATACGCGCCGTCATTGTCGTTTTTGAGCGGATCGGGAGGGGCCAATGATGTGGATGCGCAGGGCGGGATTGCTGCTCACGGCCGTATTGGCCCCGATTGTTTCGGGTTGCAATCCTTTTGCCATGGGATTCCTGACGCCGATCCCCGTTCAACCATGGACGGCGGAGGCGATTGAAGATAAGTACTTGCACAAGAACGACTTCCGAACGCCAATCATGCCGCCGATTCGGGACGGGTTCCCACCCCCGGTCTGCGAAGATGCGCCGACCGAACGTGAAATTCTTCGTGCCATGCCGCGGATCGCGCGTGGCGTGCCCTACTACTACGAGGAATTCCGCGACGATATCAAGATCACCTCGGAACGCATCGTGGATAAGATCGATCCGCCGCGATTCTTCCCCCTGGTTGGGCTGGCCCAGCTTCATCATTGCCACTGGAAATGCACGATCTATTACACGGAGACGTGCCAGTCGGATTACCCGTTCCCGGTGAAGATCAAGAAACGCCGAATCCAGGTCGTTTACATCGATAAGGATCATCTTCACCAGTTTGTCGGAAACGACCCCGATGTGCAGAGGAAGACCACACGCGAACACACCGATTACTGAGTGTGTCCCCTACTTGCAAGCAGCTAAACCCGCGTGCGAAATGCACGCGGGTTTTTCTTTCACTTGCCGGATGGGGTCGAACCGTTAAAATGCAGGGACATGGTGGGTGTAGCTCAGCTGGTTAGAGCACCGGATTGTGGTTCCGGACGTCGCGGGTTCGAATCCCGTCACTCACCTTTCAATTCCAAGGCTTGGGCGGATCAGATAAGAAGGGGTACCCCTTTTATCACTTTCACGGTTTGCCGATGCAATACAAATGGGTTTCCGTGCGGATGAAGAGTTTGCCGCCAACGGCGATTGGGCTGGCGTAGATGCCAGCGTCGAGTTTGTTCTTGGCAACTTCCACGAAGCCGTCCGGGCTTGCCTCGAAGATAAAGGTGACGCCGTCGCGATTGCATGCGTAGACTTGCTTGCCGACGAGTAATGGCGACGAGTAGAAACTGCCCGAGAGCCGCTCCTTCCAATGCTGCTTGCCCGTTTGAGCGTCGAAACAAGCGGCCAATCCTTGGTCGTTGACCATGAAAAGTTCCCCGCCGCGGCAAACTATGCTGCTGGGATAAGGGATCTCGTTGCCATTTTCCTTCTTCCAGGCAACCGATCCGTCGGCGTTTAAAGCAAGTAGTTTTCGTTGTGGATAGCCGCTAGACGCGAACAGCATTGAATCGTTGCATGCGACCGAGTTGGCAGTTGCCTCGGCCAAGCCGCCTTGCTCCCAGAGGATTTCTCCTCGTTTCAGGTCGTAGGAGGTCACTTTGCCCGCACCGGCTAGCAGAAGATGCGTTTGGCCGCCGATCTGTGCGACAATGGGGCTTCCGTAGCTCCCCATGGCACTTGTCCGATCCTTGCGCCAGGCCAGTTCCCCCGTTTCGCGATGAATCGCGGCCACCCAGCCGCGTTTGGGCGACTCGTCGCTTACAAAAACGAACGAACCACCAAGTGCCAGCGAACTTCCCGAGCCGTGGCCTCCTTCGCCGCCGTGTGGGCCGGTCTCACGCCTCCACAAGACTTTGCCGTCGAGGTCGAGTGCCGTGACATGAATCGCATCGGCGTTCGCAAAGACGACGAAGATGCGTTCGCCATCCGACGTCGGCGTCCCCGAGGCAAACGAATTGTCGGCGTGTTTTGAGGGGAATCGGCCTTCATGAAGGGTCGTTTCCCAGAGTTTGGTTCCCGTGACGCGATCAAGACAAACAGCGAACTGCCGATGCGGTGATTCGTCGGCACTGGTCACGATGACGCGCTTGCCGATCAGGATCGGCGTCGAATGTCCACGACCGGGAATGGCCGTCTTCCAGTGGATGTTCTCGGTTTCGCTCCACGACTGCGGGGCCACGCCGTCCGGGCTATGATTGTTCTGTTTGGGACCGCGCCAGCACGGCCAGTCCGCCGCGTCGAATTCACAAGCGGCGAGTTCCGGCAGTTCCTTGACTGGCAGGTCGAGATTCGTCGCTGCCGAGCGTTGCCGAAAAATCAACCAACCGCTACCGACGGCCGCCAGAGTAACACCTAGTAGCAAGATCGAAGTACGGTTCATCAGGCGTCGCCTTTCGAATTAGGATCTATTCGCATGCAGTGCAAAAAGTTGTTCCGTCGGCGGTTTCACCTCGTCCCGTACGAAATCATGACCTTTTGCGGGTTTGGCGAAGTGAGCCCAGAGAGCTCGAAACGGATAGAGGAAATGCCCGATCGCATAGCCCATGGCTTTCATGGGCGATGCACTCTCCTCGACCACGGGATAGCCATCGATGCCGATTTCGGGATATTCGTGGAAGTTTGAATGCATCGTGCCAAAGAGATAGTCCCAGATAATAAGGCGGCCGGCGAAGTTCTTGTCGAAATGCTGGAGTTCGATGGAATGGTGAATCCGGTGATACTGCGGGGTCACGAAAACGTATTTCAAGGGGCCCAGATTCACTTTGAGATCGCAATGAACGAGGATGCTCCAGAAGTGATCGATCACGAGAAAGGCAATGATCACCGGCGGCGACCCACCCAGAATCGCAGGAGGAATCGCCCGGCTCATGAGGTAGAGGACTTCTTCTAGCGGGTGGCTGCGATGATTTGTCATCGGATTGAAACGCCGTGCGGAGTGGTGCACCGCATGAAAAACCCACAGCGGCTTGGTGCTATGCATGACTCGGTGGAACACATAAAAGGTGAGGTCAACCGCGACGAAATAAGCAATGAATTGCAGCCACGCGGGCTGACCATCGATCAGGCCAGTCTGCAGAAAGGGAATCTCTGAGTGAATGAGCCATTGGGTTGAGAGAACGAATCCGCTCAAAAGGCCGCTGACGATAACGAGCCGGATCAGCCCCACGCATGCGTCCGTCAGCAAATTGGGCGTGATCCAAGGTCGGCCTTTTTCCGCTTGCGTCCTCTCGATGACGAGAAGGAGCAAGGAACACGCAAAGGCGATCGTCAGCGAAAAATACGGGCTCATGGGAACGCTTTTGCCTTGGACTTTCGAACACCTTATCGAGTCATTCCGCTCGAAACTTAGTTCATTATCGTCGTTCGGTCAAGCATTTGAATGATTGGCCTGCTGATCCGGCCGGGGAAAATGGGGCATGTGAAAAGGAAAGGTGAAAGGAAAAGGTACTAGTGCCCTGTCCATGCTAAATTTTCGAGTAAGCGTTTATTCGCGCCGAGTGTCCGCCGCGGCAGCGGCGGCAC
>JAIOQJ010000199.1 GCA_021413475.1 Planctomycetota bacterium
TCGCGATGTTCGAGAATCAGTCCAAAAACGGCAAAGACGCAGCGATCCGATCGTTTGCGGAGGAAGGCACTCCCGGGCTTCGCGAGCATTTGAAGAAGGCGGAAGAACTGGCCAAGACGAATAACTAAACAGTGCTGTTTAACAACGAGGGCGGCGTCGGCAACGACCCGCCCTCGTTCTTTTTATGCACGATGTTCTTTCTGTTTCGAGTCAAACCGATAGGCCGACCCGGTGTCAGATGAAGCGAATCGGGTAGGCGTCGGCAACTTTCACGCTGACCTCCCATTTCTGTCGGCCGGCCCATTCAGCAGCCGAGACGCATCTTGAAATTTTGAGTTCGTGGGCCTGACGGCCCACAAGTTATTCGTGTTCGGCATGGCGGACTTGTTCCTGTCGATTGGATCCATCAGCCCCGAAGGATGTGTGCCGACGATCGAGGCCGGCGGGCCCTCAAAGTGCAGGGGGTTGAGGATTGATGTTGGGCTCGCGGCAGAGTTCCGCCTGGCGCACTTCAAGGCGGCACGATTGATGTGCGAATTGCGATTCGAAATGAGAAGTAGCCGACCATTCGTTACCGAATGGGCGGCTACAAGTGAAATAACCGACTTTCGACTTCTAACGCATCAACGACATCCAGGTGCCAGGGCCGCGATGATGACAACGGGAATGGGTAAGCCCAGAAGTAAAGCTGCCAGACCCCAACGAATCTTGGCCGCGCGTGCTTGAATTGCTGCTCGCATGTGTGATCTCCTTGGTTGGTAACGGGTTTAAGACTTCAGGACGAAGGCGAGTTATTTGAACTCTTCTTTCGCCTTCTGAATCGAATCCTTCAGGTTTCCCCACGACTTATCCATGCCCTTCTTCAGTTCATCCCAAGCTCGTTTCGTGTCTGACTTGACTTCATCGTAGTTCTTGCGACTTTCGTCGCGGTTGGCTTCCAGTTCCTTGATCTTCTTGTCGAGTTTGTCCTTGGTGTCGCCCGTTGCCTTCTTGGCTTTCTCTTTCAAGTCGTCGATGTCTTTATCCGCTTGATCGAGATCTTTCTTGAGCGTCGCGACGTATTCGTCGCGTGCCTTCTTGGCCTTCTCGTTCGCGTCATCGAGGTCTTTTTTAGCCTTATCGACCACCCCGGAGCCGGTAGTGGTACTCGATTGGCAACCGGCCATCGATAGAAATGCCACGGCGAACAAAATCATGTACCAACGCATAAGTGGATCCTCCAACAGGTGTTGAGAAAAACAGAGCCGAACGAATCCGCCCGGCTATTGGAGGTGGATAATGCAATCGATGTGCCAGATACGATCACTCAGAAGTCGGCCACAACGTGAGATTCGCCAATCAAGGCTAAAACGTTCGCAAAAACGGCCTTTTTCGGATTCATCGAGAGATCGTCACTGAGTTGATTCGATGACTATGAGAATCCCTTTGCTCATCAATGAGACTGAACCTGCCGAACGTGAACGAGAGTCTGACACCAATGAAGTGATTTCATGCGGAAAGTGCTGGCACGAAACTTGCTTGAATTATTTTCGTCTAGCGTAACAGGGGTGAGGGGATCGTCCAAAAGTCGCAGGTATTCTGAACAAGGAGACAAAACATGACACTTCTAGGTCTGATGCTGATCAGCTTGGGTGTGCTCGGTCTTGTGTACCAAAGCGTGACGTTTGTCACGAAAAAAAAAGTGATGTCGGCCGGATCGTTCGAGGTCGATGCGGACTCGCCGCAATCGATCTGGATCCCACCTGTCGTCGCGAGCAGTGTGCTGGTCGTTGGAATCCTGATGCTGGCGATCTAAGGGATCAATCCTTCTTGAACTCATCCTTGTCGATTTTGTAATGGGATAGTTTATCGGTGATGCTGCGACGCGACAGGCCGCTGATCTCGGCACACCGTCCGACGTGGCCGCGGGTTCGTTTCATCGCTTTTCGCAGGTAGCGTTCCTCGAAAGAAGCGGTCAACTCGGCGAGTTGCTCACTGAGCGGTCGAGCCAAGTCGACGACGAAAGCGGGTTTGCCTTTCCCTAGGCTGGAGATTTCGGGAGGCAATTGCCGCACTCCCACAACGCCATCCGGTGAGGTAACGACGGCGCGTTCGATCGCATTTTCCAATTGGCGGACATTCCCCGGCCAAGGATTCGCCAGGAGAAGCTCCATCGCCTCGGGCTCAACTTGTACCGGCGGTTGATTGGGGCGTGCATATTTCTGGGCGAAGTGAGCGACCAGCAGCGGTATATCCTCGGGGCGATCTCGCAATGCATCGATGCCGGGATGTCGCCAACTTCATCGAGAAAAAGCGTTCCGTGATTGGCGACCTCGAAACGGCCTTTCCGCTGGGTCGCTGCCCCCGTGAAGGAGCCTTTCTCGTGGCCGAATAGTTCGCTTTCGAGCAAGGTTTCCGTGAGGGCGGCACAGTTGATCGCGACCAGCGGGCCGGGACGATGCGGGGCGGACGCCTGATGGATCGCCCGTGCGATCTGTTCCTTGCCCGTACCGGTTTCCCCGCCGATCAGAATCGTCGTCGTGGTCGTGGAAATGTTGCCGATCAATTCAAATATATCGAGCATTCGAGGACTTTTGCTGAGCACGTTCTGGAACGAGTGCTTCCCTTGAAGTTGCTCGCGCAGCGCCACCACTTCATCCTGCAAGGCGCGTTCTCGCAAGGCCCGCTGCATCAACAAACAGAGATGTTGAGGATCGGCTGGCTTGGTAAGAAAATCGTAGGCACCCATGCGCATGGCTTGCACCGCCTCGTTGACGGTGCCATGTCCCGTGGTCACAATCACCGTGACGGGAAGTTTTAGCGCCTGGATTTCCTCAATGAGTTTCATGCCGCCCAATTTGGGCATCCGCAGATCGGTAACCACGACGCTGTAAGGCCGTTCCTTAAGCATTTGCAAGGCCTGAGCACCGTTCTCCGCTGCGTCAACGGGAAGGTTTAACGACAGACTGAGCATCTCTTGCATGGAATTGCGGGCGTCTTCGAGATCCTCGACCACTAGCAGACGTTGCGTCGTTGCGGCTGGGACCGGGGGTAAGATTTCGTCTTTCGGTCGATCGTCGGCACGCATCTTGCTTCCTTAATAAGAACGTGAAGTTCATCGAAATCGCTTGACGATGTCTGTTCAACCTTGTCCGTGCGTCGCCTCAACGGAGGTATTGTGAACATTCTATGGAGAGTCCGGCGGCACCTAAAGGTACGGGCGCTCCATGTTGAGAAGAAAGTCGGATTCTTGTATTCCCGTAAACTGAACGAAGACCGATTGGAAGCGACCTTCTGGCGGAGAGTCGAATGATTGGAATCAGCCGCTCGCGCGAGATCTCAATGTGGATTTCCGCCTTGGTGGCTCTGGTCGTCAATACGGCCGTCTCCATTTACAACATCAACGAATTGATCGCGAACGACGAAAAGGTCGATCATTCACGCAAAGTGCTCGGGCAACTCGCCAATCTCCTGTCAGATATCAAGGATACCGAGACGGGCCAGCGCGGCTACCTGATCACGGGAGACGATTCGTATCTGAAACCGTACGGCGATTCACTCGACCGCATCGACACACGAGTCGAAACTTTGCGGCTTTTTACAATGGATAACGAAAAGCAGAGGGCATCGCTCCAGGAACTCGCTCCGCTCGTCGAACAAAAGAAGTTCGCCGTTAAATCGACCATTTTTCTTCAGAACCAGTTCGGACTGGGCTTTGCTCGCCAAATTCAGTTAACGGGTTACGGGAAGGAGAAAATGGATTCCATTCGCGAAGTCATCTCGCGGATGGAACAAGAAGAAGAACAGATTCTTACCGAACGTGCCCGCATTTCACGCTCGAAATACCGCGCGACAATCATCACGGCACTGGTCGGCGGCTTTTTGACCCTGGGGATGACCGGCCTTGCTTTCATCCTGATTCGCCGCGAACTGGCCCGCCGTCAATCCGCGGAAGAAGGGCTGATCGCGACTCAGAATGCTTTGAACGCCCGAGCACGGGATCTCTCGGAAGCACAGCGGCAAACCTCGGACACACTCGCGTTGCTTGATACCTTTTTGGTCAACGCACCCATCGGGCTCGCTTTCCTCGATACCGATTTACGCTTCGTTCGCTTCAATCGATATCTCGGCGAAGAGACCGGCCTATTCGTGATGGAAACGCTTGGACGATGCCTGAATGAATTGCCAGCTCCGTTTCCCGCCGCGTCCAGAGAGGATCTGCAATTGGTGTTGGAAACACGCGACGCCATCGTCGATCGATTGGTCGTGGACAATAAAAGCGATCCTCGTCGAGAGCGCGTTTGGCAGTCGAGCTATTATCCCATCCTGTCGCTTGCGGGCACGCTGCTCGGTGTTGGCCTGGTGACTCGCGACATCACCACTCGATTGAACAACGAACGTGCATTGCGGGAAAGCCAGGCACGTTTCCGAAGCCTCGCCGAGTCGATGCCGCAGTTCGTCTGGGTGACCAGCCCCGACGGCCTTGCCGAGTATTTCAACCAACGCTGGTTTGACTACACCGGCTTGAATTTCGACGAATGCATCGGCCACGAATGGGTTCGAGCACTTCATGAAGAGGATCGTGAACGAACGCAAAAATATTGGGCCGATTCACTCTCCAGCGGTGAACCTTACGAAGTCGAATACCGGCTCCGTGGCAAGGATGGGAATTATCGTTGGTTCCTGGCACGGGCCTTGCCTCAATGGGATGCAACCGGGAAGACGGTCAACTGGTTCGGCACTTGCACGGATATTCACGACGGCAAGGAACTCGAAGACCGCTTACGCCGTAGCGTGGCCCGTTTCCGGTTACTCGCCGAATCGATTCGTCAGATGGTTTGGACCAGCGATCCGCAAGGTCGTGTCGAGTACTACAACCAACGTTGGATCGATCATACCGGGGTTACGGTAGATCAGGCTCAGAGTTGGAGCGAGGTGGTCCATCCGGAAGAGCGAGATCGAGCAGTCGCCGCCTGGCTGGAGTCTCTGGAACGCGGCATTCCCTACGAAGCTGAGCTTCGAATTCATGGCCATGCCGATGGGCAATATCGTTGGTATCTGGTGATCGCGGTACCGATGCGAGATGAAAGCGGTCATGTCGTCCAGTGGGTGGCCAGCCTCACTGATATCGACGAACGCAAACGGCAGGAGGTCGCCCTGGAACGGCTCGTTCGCGAGCGCACCCAGGCGTTATTGGAGACGAATAAAACTCTCGCGGATGAAGTGGAAGTACGAAAAAAATCAGAGGCGAAAGAACGCGAGGCCGCCGAGGAATTGCGGCGCAGCAACCAGGAACTCGAACAATTCGCCTATGTGGCCTCGCACGATTTACAGGAGCCGCTCCGGAAAATCCAGGCCTTCGGCGACCGTCTCGTTCAGCGATATCGAGAAGATCTCGGCGATCAAGGAAAGGACTATCTCGACCGGATCACTTCATCCGCGACCCGCATGCGCAAGCTGATCGATGACCTTCTGACGTTCTCGCGAGTTGCCACCGGCGCTCAACCGTTTGTCTCAATCGATCTCGGAACCATCATTCAGGATGTGCTGATCGATCTCGAAATTCGGATTCGTCAATCGGGCGCGGTGATTGACGTCGGCCCACTCCCGGAAATCGAAGGAGACCCGATGCAGATTCAGCAATTGTTCTTGAACCTGCTGAGCAATGCTCTGAAGTTTCAAAAGCCCGGCGTCCCGCCAATTATCAGCATCCAGGCGGCACCGATCACGATGCCTGGCGAGAACGCCGACCAATTGCCGCGCAAAATGTATCGCATCCGGGTCGCCGACAATGGCATCGGCTTCGATGACCGCTATCGCGATCGAATTTTCCAGATTTTTCAACGCCTTCACGGGCGCAACGACTACGAAGGAACCGGCATCGGCCTCGCGATCTGTCGAAAAATCGTCGAACGCCATTCGGGACAAATCAGCGCCAGTGGGCTCGTCGGCGAAGGGGCGACGTTCGAGATTATCTTGCCGGTACGTCAGTCGCCGGGTGTGCCGGCGAGAGTCTAGCCGTCCTACGAAGACGGATGCTCCGCCAAGAAGTTCTGGGCCACTGACATTGGCACCGACCCGACGCTCGAAATAACTTGCGGAGCGGGACGAGCCAGGAACCTCCGCACTTCCGCGTTGAATAATTCTGGCGATTCGATGTTGCTGAGATGTCCCGCGCCGAGAATCGTCACGAGAGTTGAGCCGGGGATCAAGTCCTTGAGATGGAACGCGTCTTTCGGCGGAGTGATCTCATCGTATTCACCGACGAGGATCAAGGTAGGCACGCCTATCTGCTCCAATCCCGCCGTCGCGTCCGGCCGATCCCGCAAGGCAAGGAGAGCGTTCACGATGGCGGTGGGCGTTTGCCGGAGGGCGTTCGAGCGAACTTGCTCGACAATCGTGGGTTTCTTGGAGATGGTCTCTTCGCATAGCAGCCTGGGCAAAAGTCGATCGATCACGCCGGCCGACCCTTCCGCGTGCGCGATGACGCTCATTTCGTCACGTTTCGCCTTCGCTTTTGCGTCGTCGGGGGACGCCTTCGTGTCGGCCAAAATCAGCCGCTTCAAGCGATTCGAGTGGGATCGCGCGAAGGTCATGGCCACGTAGCCGCCCATCGACAGGCCCGCGATATTGACGGCACCGGTGATGCCGATCTCGTCGAGAAAATCGGCCATCATCTCCGCGAGGGCTTCCATGTGGAAGCCCTCGGTCGCCGCACTTGATTCACCAAATCCAGGAAAATCGGGTGCGATGACGCGAAACGAATTCGAAAGCTCGCCGAGTTGCGGCCGCCACATCTCTCGATCGAAGGGAAACGCGTGCAGCAATAAGAGGGCGTCGCCTGTCCCCTCGTCTTCGTAGGCGATTTCCATCTGGCGACGCTTGAGTAGGATTTTTTTCATCGGATAGTCTCCGCTGGTTGGGGTGATGATCTCAAATTTTCGGTGGCGACAGGTTGTAGATCAACAGAACATTTCTCGCAGTCCGGCAGTGTTGCGACGTCTACGAACGATACCTTTTCGGAAGAATCAGCGTCCTTCGAGACAGAATTCAGCGATTCGAGCGACATGGCCGCGACACTTCGCACGGTCGGGTTCGGGTCACTCGACAATGCTTGTAGAGTTTCCCGCGCTTTGGCGGAGTCGAGTCGTCCGAGCGCCGCCGCGGCGTGGCGGCGTAGGCCGATCATCGGTGAACCTGCGCAAGCGATGAGCAAGGTCTCGGCCGAGCTTGGTAGTTTTTCGAAGTGCGACAAAACGCTGGCGACATTCGCCCGGACGCGAAGCTCGGTGTCGTTGAGCGCTTCCAATAAGTCTGGGAGTATTTCTTCCGTGGGATTGGCGATCTTGACCAGACCTGCCGAGGCGTTGATCCGGACGCTCGCATCGCCGTCCCGCAACCCGGTGAGAAAGGTGCCGACCGCCTCTGAAGGCATGATCTGTGCCGTAGCTCGCATGGCCTCGCGCCGCACGGTCACGTCGCCGGTTTGGGCGGCATGCGTCAACGCGGGACCAGCCGCGCTGGCCGCGTGTCCGAACAGGCCGAGCGCTCTCGACGCGGCAACCTGCACGGCGTCATTCATGCCTTCCGTCATCTGCCGGCCCAGAACGTCGAGCACGATGGGGATGATATGCGGTGCCAAACGGGGCAAAACTGCCATGACGCGGATGACGACCTCTACGTTTTCGTCCTCCAGCAACCGGGCCACGGCGGGCGCAATTTGCTCGCCATTCTTCTCAGTGAACGCCAGATTTTCCGCCGCCGTGGCCCGGACTTGTGGAACGGCGTCGGCCAACGAGCCAAGCAGCGCCTCCAACGTCGAGGCTTGATCCACGCCAAGCACGCCACAAGCTCGAACGGCACGTTCCCGGACATTCGCATCTTGATCACGGCAAGCCGCTTCAAGCAGGTGACGCGCCTCTTCAGCCTTAATCTGGCCGAGCGCTTCGGCGGCACTGCCACGAACTTCCGAGTTGTCGCTTTGAAGGGATTTCAGAAGATCGGGTATTGCCACACTCGCTTGTGAACCCATCTGGCCGAGTGCTTCCGCGGCCGATGCTTGCACGCGATTGTCGTCATCCGTCAACGATTTCGTCAAGGCGGGGACAGCAAGTTCGGCAGCCCCTTCGCCGATCTTGCCCAACGCCTCGGCCGACTTGCTGCGGACGAGGTCGTTGTCGTCGCTCAGCGAATCGACCAGCGCATGCGTTGCCGGTCGGGCGGCTTCGCCCATCTCGCCGAGGGCTTCCGCCGCTCGTGCCCGACGCAAGTTATCTGGGTCGGACAGCTTCGATTCGAGGGCGACGGTCGCTTCTTCACCGAGAACGCCGATCTCGTTGATGGCCGTCGTCGCCGCGACACGAACATCTTCGACCGCGTCATCCACCAGTGCGACCAGGGCGGAAACGGCGACGGCGGCCAATTCGCGAAACTGGCCCAAGGATTTGGCCGCGGCAGCGCGAACCGAGGAAGAAGAATCTCGGGTCGCATCCACCAAGGCCGTGATCGTCGGCTCCGAAGCATCCCCGATTTTACCAAGCGACTCGGCGACTAGAGCGCGTTCCTGGTCCGAATCCGATTTCAAAAGAGCGATTAATTCCGAGGACGTGATCGCCGCCTTCGAACCAATTCGACCCAGGGCCAACGCCGCTTGCGACCGGACCGCCAGCGATGTGTCCGCAAGGGCGAGGCGCAATGTGGCGACACATTGAATCAGCGGGTCGATCCCTCGCTCCAAGCGTTTCGGGGCGGGCCGTCTCAAGATTTTTCGACAGGTCCACCAGCATGCACGCAGCGTCACTGCCATAATCTTCGTGCCGTTGCTGATGGTCGTGATGTACCAGCGCCGCCTGACCGTCGTCGCTCCAGAATTGGCGGTTTTGCTCTCCGCTGCCGCGTATGACTCGCCGATCGATCCCAAGGCCTCGGCCACGCAGGCGCGGATCGATTCGTTGGGATCGTGAATCCGCTCTGCCAGCGCGGGGACCGCCTGCGTAGCACGTAGATGCCCCAGAGCGACAACCGCCACGCCACTAACGATCTCCCGTTGATTGTTCAAGTGCTTGATGATTTCCGGAATGGCCGGAGGACCGATTTCCGCAAGCATCATCGGAAGTTCCGCTCGCTGCTCTTTGGTGAAGGTGTCCCTTTGGGAAACCGAGTGCATGATCGGCGCGATCGCCTGCGGGCCGAGTTGGCTGAGGGCGTTCCGAGCACGATCGTGGATCGGAGCGT
>JAIOQJ010000200.1 GCA_021413475.1 Planctomycetota bacterium
GTCAGTCGGTATCGTGATGATACAACTTACCCTGCATGACTGACCACTTGTTGTCTCTGCTGACCCCTGACCCCTGACCCCTCATGATCTCCATCGGCATCCTGACTATCTCCGACCGTGCCAGCAAAGGCGTCTACGAGGATCGCGGCGGGCCCGCGATTCGAGATTGCCTGACCGAATTTCTCTCGTGCGAGTGGACGGCCGTGCCACGGGTGATTCCGGACGAGCGGCCGTTGATTGAATCAACGCTCCGCGAACTTTGTGATGTCGAAGGCTGTTGCATGGTGGTGACGACCGGCGGCACCGGCCCCGCGAAAAGGGATGTGACGCCGGAGGCGACCGAGGCCGTCTGCGACAAGATCCTCGATGGCTTCGGCGAACTGATGCGGGCGGTTTCATTGAAAGTGGTGCCGACGGCGATTCTGTCACGGCAAATCGCCGGCATTCGGGGCAAGTCGCTGATTGTCAATTTGCCGGGGAAGCCGAGTGCCATCCGCGATTGCCTGTTGGCAGTGTTCCCCGCGATACCTTATTGCATCGATTTGATTGAAGGGCCGTTTCTGACCACTCACGAGGCGATCGTGAAATCGTTTCGGCCGAAGAGTTAACAAAATTGATTCTCACCACCTCGCTCCACCCTCAATGAGAATCATCCATTTTCGATGAGAATCATCCATTTCGGATGAGAATCATCCGTTTTCGATGAGAATCATTCCAAAACGATGAGAATTATCGGTGAGAATGAGAATCAATTAGACAAATCAAGCCGATTCCTCGCAGAGTCGTCGCACCGGGTATAACAATGCCATGACGTTTTATCCACATTCTTTTCAACCACGAATCAATCGAGGTATCCCCATGCGATTCATCCCGGCAATTTGTTTGCTCCTCGCTCCCGCTCTGGCCTGGGGGCAATCAGCGGAAGAGACGGCCGCGACGATCAAGTACGTTCAGAAACTCCAGCAAGCCGATGGCGGATTCTCGGGCTCGTCACTTGCGAACAAGTCGAGTCTTCGTGCGACCTCGGCAGCCATTCGCACTTTGAAATACCGCGGCGGTGAATTGACAAACAAAGAGAAGACGATCCAGTTTGTCAAAAGTTGTTTCGATGAAAAATCGGGCGGCTATTCGGATACTCCCGGCGGCAAGCCGGATGTCTTCCTGACGGCCGTGGGTATCATGGCCGCCGCCGAATTGAATCTGCCGGACTCGCCCTACAAGGTCAAAGCGGTCGCCTTTCTGGCCGCGAACGCGAAAGAATTCGAGGATCTGCGTATCGCCGCCGCGGGTTTTGAAGCGGGGAAGAACGTTCCGAAAGAAGCGGGTTTGAAATGGCTTCAAGAAATGGCCGCCCTGGGCAACCCGGACGGCAGCTTCGGCAAACCGGTTGGCGATGCGCGCATGACGGGCAGCGTTGTGGTCATGATCCTGCGGCTCGGGGGAATGCTGACCATCCGCGAGCGTGTGGCTTCGCTGAAAGTGCTGGTCACCGGCCAGCAACCTGACGGCGGCTACGCCAAACCCGATGCCAAGGGTTCCGACCTAGAAACCACCTATCGAGTGATGCGTGCCTTCCACATGATGCTGGAAAAACCGAAAGACATTGAAAATTTGCGAGCGTTCATCGCCAAATGCCGCAACGCGGATGGCGGATACGGAGTCGCACCGGGACAACCCTCGAACATCGGCGCGACCTATTACGCGAGCATCATGCAATACTGGATGAAGTGAAAAGCCGGGTGAGCCAGGTTGCGTAAGCTCCTGGAGGCCTTTGTTTTCCTCCAGTAGCTTACGCAACCTGGCTCGCCAAGCCGTCACGAATTCTTCGCACGCGCCTTGCGGGCATCGATGAACGATTTCACGCATAGCGTGACGAAGATCACCGAAAGACTGGTCATCAAGATCCCCGTGACGGCGGACGCCTTGGAAAAGTCGAAGCCCGAACGATTCATCGGCATGAAGCCGCCGATTACGCCAAAAACGCCCGCGAGGGCGGCAACGTGCATCATGTGCTTCTTCAAGGTTGGCTTGAGAATAGTCACAATTCCGGCGATTAGGATCAATGCCCCGATGAACGCGGGGATCAGCGCGGTTGGCGAAATCTTATCGAAACTTCCGAGCATTTCGGGTTTGAGATAGCCGATCAGGCCGAGCCCGATGAGCAAGCCGCCGAACAGAAGAGCAAACGGGGCCATGAAGCAATCTCCGGTTGGATGTCCACTGAAAACTCTACTTTATCCTTACCGCTTCCCGCGCGATCGGCAAGCAAGGGCCGTTTCGCGGTAAGGCACTTGTAAGAATCGCATGGGACGGGTAAGATCGGGTGAACCTCTGCGGTGTTCGTGATGGGCTGCAACTTTTTTGGCGAACCAATGTGAACCTGCTGGGGGCCGAATCGCGACACGGTGCTAGCATGCCTGCCAATTCCTCTTCGCGAGGTGGACACAGCGGGATCCTAAACCCGGGTCCGTGGCTCCCTCCTTTATCGCGGGTTCCCAAAAGCGTCCCACACGGCACAGGTGGGGGTTATTTTTTTCGCTCGGAGTTCGATTTTCCGACGTGCCCAGCTGAAAATCGGAAATCCCTTCCACGACTCGATTTAGCGTGAGCTCACAACGAAGGAACGAATCAACGATTCAACATATTTAAGTGCGACGATTCATCGTTTTCGCGGCAGAACCTGGCAAATCCCGCCACTTTGCGACTTTTCCGGCTGGGTAAAATTTTCCGGTTAAACTGGATTGACATCCGCCAGCTGGACGGTATCCTTGTCCTCATCAACTGAGTTGCCTTTTAGCTCACTTGACACAGGACAATGGGCCACAGGATGGAACTTCGCAAAATCACCCACGGAAGCAACCGCCCCACCTGCCACCCCGGCATCCTCACCTCACCCCTGCGTGAGATGACACCCCTCATCGACACCGGCCCGCTCTCAAGAACTTCCCCATGATGCCCAAGTCGGCATCGCGTACACTCTTGATTCGACTTCCCAAGACACAACGGTTCATGGAATTTTCCGCCGTTGGCAATGAATGGATTTCGTTGCCGAGAACGGCGGGATAAAGAACCATCCACCTGTTCGCGAGTGAGGCTTAACCAGGGGCATGGATGCTCCCATGTGCGCCATGATGGCGCGGGCCGAACGAGGCTAGTCCTCGTCGGAGGCCTCGCTCGCGACCAGGTACTGGAGTTTCACGGCAGGATGCCAGAAATTCCAGTGGAAGGATCCCGGCATAGCCATGGATGGCGCTGCCGGGATTTTTTTTGAGTATCGCGACCGGGATTATTCTTCGTAGGACGGCTTTCCAAGGCCGTCCGCAAAGGCATGGACGGTCAAGCCGCAACCCGAAAAACCCAACCACGGATTTCACGGAAAGCACGGATAAGAAGGTGATTCTCCGATTCGGATTTTATCGCTGTCATCCGTATCACATAGCCTCAAAATCTTCCCGGCGTGCACAGAATAAGCAAGAAATGAGCCACAGAGGACACAGAGATCACTGAGAAAAAATCCGAAAAGTTCCTGCTTTCTCCGTGTCCGCTGTGTCCTCAGTGGCTCATGTCTTGCTTTGATTGCGGCTCGGCCGCGCCATGAAATCCGTGGTCAAAATTTGTGCAAGGCGAGCAGGAAGTAAACCTTGGTAGCATGGACGGCCTTGGAAGGCCGTCCTACGCAGAAATGGGGTTGTACACGAGCGTTCAGGACTTGCGTATATAAGCCGTTCGGGGTAAATGGCGAACGCGGCTACGAGATTCGAACCACTATCTTGCTTGACCCCTCTAAGATAATACAAGTCACCCAACCTACCGATATGGGCGAGTAGTTCATGCCAGCCGACTTTCTCAGCATTCTCGATGACCGCATCCTTATTCTCGATGGCGGCATGGGCACCAGCCTTCACCGTTACAAGCCCGCGGACAAGGACTGGGGCTATGCGCCCAACGGCAAGTCGCTGTTGAACCTCTCAGACGCGTTGGTCTACACGCATCCGGAATGGATCAAGGAGATTCACCAAGGGTTCTTCGCCGCCGGTTGCGATGCCGTCGAGACGAACACCTTCAACGCGACCCAGATCGTGCTCGACGAGTTCGGAATGCTGGACAAACTGGAAGAGATCAACCGGCTGAACATCCAATTGGCCCGGGAAGCAGCGGTCGAGTATTCCACACCAAGCCGTCCTCGATACGTCGTGGGCTCCATCGGGCCCGGCACGAAGATGCCTTCGCTCACCGACCCAGCCATTTACATCGACTTCGATCGCCTCGCCGAGGCCTATCGCCGACAAATCCAGATCATGATCGAGGACCGGGTCGACGCCATCCTGATCGAAACTTGCTTCGACCTTCTCCAGGCCAAGTGCGTGGCCATTACCGCCATTGAAGAGATGAAGAAGGCCGGCGTCCGCTTGCCGCTGATGGTCCAGTTGACGATCATCGATGCGAACCAAAAGATGCTTCCGGGCACCGACATCCCGGCGGCCCTCGTCGCGCTCGAGCCGCTCGACGAAATCGACATCATCGGCATGAACTGTGGAGTCGGCCCCGACCTGATGCTCGACAGCATCCGCCATTTAAGCCGGCATTGCAAGAAACGCTTGAGCGTCCTGCCGAATGCCGGCCTGCCAGAAACCCGCAACGATGAAACTTACTTCCCGCTCGATCCGCAACCGCTGGCCGAGTGGCTGGAACGGTTCGTCACCGAGTTCGGCGTCAACGTCATCGGCGGTTGCTGCGGGACGACGAAGGACCACCTCAAGGCCGTCTGCGATCGCCTTCATGGCCGTAAGCCGACGCCCAGATCGCCGATTTATCTCCCGGCCGTTTCTAGCCTGATGGGCTCTCAAGACCTGCTCACCGATCCGCGGCCGCTATTAGTCGGCGAGCGGACGAACACGAACGGCTCGCGCAAGTTCAAGCAATTGCTGGAACAGGAAGATTGGCACGGTCTGGTACACATGGCCCAAGAGCAAGAGCGCGAAGGCGTTCACGTTCTCGACGTTTGCGTCGACTATGTCGGCCGCGACGGCGTTCGCGACATGAAGGAGACGATCAAGCGTTACAACGCCGTGCTGACCAAGCCGCTCATGCTCGACAGCACCGAAGTGCCGGTGATCGAGGCCGCGCTCAAGTTGTGCAGCGGCAAGACGATCATCAACTCGATCAATCTCGAAGACGGCCGCAAGACGCTTGATCCCAAGACAATACTCGCCAAGAAATTCGGTGCCGCCCTCGTCGCTCTAACGATCGACGAAAAGGGCCAGGCCGACACCGCAGAGTGGAAGTTCGAAGTCGCGCAGCGGATCTACGACATCGTCGTTCATGAATACAAGATCCCGCCCAGCGACCTGATGTTCGACACGCTCGTTTTCCCTCTGTCCACCGGCCAGGAGCAGACACGCAAAAGCGCCATCGCCACCTTCGAATCGATCCGGATGATCAAGCAGAAACTGCCCGGCGCGCTCACGCACCTTGGGCTAAGCAACTGCTCGTTCGGCCTGGCCCCGTACACGCGGCAGGTGCTCAACAGCGTCTATCTGCACTACGCCATCGAATACGGGCTCGACTCGGCCATTCTGCACGCGGCCAAGATCATGCCGCTCTCGAGCATTGACGAGAAGGGTAAGGAACTCTGCCGCCGGCTTCTCTTCGATGAACGCACGTTCGACGCCGCGGGGAATTGCACCGAAGATCCGCTTCAGTTGTTGATCGAGCACTATGCCGACAAGAAGGCGGAATCAAAGAAGGGGCAATCGCTCGGCGACACGGCCGACGAGCGGCTCAAGCAGGCCATCATCCAGGGACGCCGGGAATCGCTGATCGCCGACCTTGATCTCGCGCGCGAGGCGGCGTCCCCGATCGACATCATCAACAAGACCCTTCTCTCCGGCATGAAAGTGGTGGGCGAGTTATTCGGCTCCGGTCAGATGCAGTTGCCGTTCGTGCTCCAATCGGCCGAGGTCATGAAAGCCGCGGTCGCTTATCTCGAAAAATTCATGGAGAAGGTCGAAGGGGCCGAGAAGGGCAAGATCGTCCTCGCCACCGTGAAGGGCGATGTGCACGATATCGGCAAGAACCTCGTCGACATCATCCTGACGAACAACGGCTACAAGGTCTACAACCTGGGCATCAAGCAGCCGATCGAGACCATGATTGCCGAGTTCCAGAAGTTCGATGCTGATGCCATCGGCATGAGCGGCCTGCTGGTGAAATCGACCGTCATCATGAAGGAAGACCTGCTGACGCTCAATGAACGCGGCCTCGATCCGCCGGTCATCCTGGGCGGTGCGGCTCTCAACCGTAAGTATGTCGAAGTCGATCTGCGCTCGATGTATCGCGGGCAAGTCTTCTACGGCGAAGACGCGTTTGCCGGCCTGCACATCATGGATCAACTGGTCAACCGCAAGAAGCTCGAGCGCGTCGGCAGCGTAGCGGTCAAGGGCGTTGCAACCTCGACGCGCCGGCCGCATATCCATCAGCCGGAATTCGCCGAACACAATGTGGAATCGCATGTGGTCGATTGTTGCCCAACTCACAAGGTCATGCGTGAAGTTCGGACCCGATCAGCGACGCTTCCCAAGGCACCGAACATCCCAGCCGCACCGTTTTACGGCACGCGGATGGTGACCGATATCTCGGTGGAGGAGATCTTCCGCTACTTGAACGTGCGCACGCTCATCAGCACGCAGTGGCAATATCGCAAAAACAATGTCGATCCGCGCGAGTACGAACGGCAGATGCGTGAGATTGCCTACCCGGCCCTCGAACGTCTGAAACAAGTCTGCCTCGACGAAAACATTCTGCGCCCGGCCGTGGTGTATGGCTACTTCCCTAGTGCCAGCATCGGCAACGATCTGGTCATCTTTGAGGAAGACCTCAAAACGGAACGCCTGCGGTTCCAGTTCCCCCGGCAGGATCATGGCGAGTTCATGTGCCTCAGCGATTACTTCCAGACCGCGGACGATGCGGACGGGTCGCCACGCGCGACTGATGTCGCTGCCCTCTTCGCGGTGACCATGGGCGAGGAAGTGAGTCGGCGCGCCAAAGAATACTTCGATTCGAATCGCTACATGGATTACCTGTATCTCCACGGTCTGGGCGTCGAAACAGCGGAAGCCCTGTCCGAGTGGTTCCATCAACAATTGCGACGCGAATGGGGCATCGCCGGCGACGACGCCCCGACGATCCCCAAGCTCTTCAAGAACCACTACCGCGGCTGCCGATACGCCTTCGGTTACCCCGCGTGTCCGGATCTCGAGGATCAGGTCAAGCTCTTCAAGTTGCTGGAGCCGGAACGAATCAGGCGCTGGCGATGGGAGAGTGAAAGAGGGCGTTCTTTTGAAGAGCAAGCTGAGAGCTTGCTCTTCGTAGGTTGGTCTTCCAACGCTGGCCGCTAATTCATGGCGAGGCCGACCTACAAACCAGAAGACTGTCGCCACTGCTACGCAAGTTTCGCCACCAGCGCCAACGCTGCCGTTTCCACGCGGAGAATGCGGGGGCCAAGCGTGACCACTTCAAAGCCCGCTGTGCAGGCCGCGGCCACTTCCTCCACGCTGAAGCCCCCTTCCGGTCCAATCGCGATGGCGAGATCCTCGGCAGCGCGATGCTGCGGTTTTTCTCCGCCGGGATGCGCAAGCCATTTCCTGGTGGGAAGATCGCCGATTTTCAGCCATTCCGTCAACCGACTAGGCGCGTGAACGCGCAGCAGAACATTGCGGCCGCATTGTTTGCTGGCTTCGATGACCGCCCGCTGGAGTTTTTCGACCTTGGTCTCTTTCGGATGGACCACCGAGCGTTCCGTGATGAGCGGGGTGAAGTCGGTCACGCCGAGTTCCGTCAGTTTTTCGATTAGGAAGTCGCCACGATCTCCCTTCGGTAATGCCGAGGCAATCTGTAACCGAAAGCCGAGTTCGCGTTCAGGCTTTTCCTTGCTGGTGATATGAAACTCCACCTGCTTTTTTTCAACGGATAGAATCGTCGCCAGGTATTCATGGCCGTCGCCATTGAAGAGGACGACGTGATCGGCCTCACTCAGTCGTCTAACATGCGCGAGATGGTGAGCTTCGGGGCCATCGAGGATGAAATCGCCCACACCAAGCGGTTCGGGCGTGTAGAAACGGTCTGCCACGCTGCAACCCTCGTTAATTCAGGAAGTTTAGGGCGATTGGGAGAGGTTAAAACACTCGGCCCGCCGTGACTTCACATTTATTCGGGGACGGGCTTCTGGTTAGAATACGCGAGCCATGTTCCGACAAAAATCCGGCGAGCCAGGTAGCGTATGCTCCTGGAGAAGTTGGCGTTTGGTTCGCGACCCTCCAGGAGCTTACGCAACCTGGCTCGCCAATCAATCGATGCCCGTAGATTTGTAGGAAGGAACCTCCCGATGTCCCTCACAATCACGTCACCGCATTTGCACACACGCCAGCAATTGGATGAACTCGACTCTCTGTTGCAAAAGATGCTGGCGTTGCCGTTGAGTGCCGAACCGGCCAGGCCCGTGAGTGCGCCAACCAGCCCCGAAGCGTTCGCGCCGCTGCCACCGACTCTGCCTCAACCGGCTCCCCTACCTCGCTTTGATACCGAACAGGTGATGCAAATCTGGAAGCGAGAAGTCCCCTTGCCGGAGGCCTCCGCGCCGCAGCCATCAATCGTTCCACCGTTTGCGATTTCTGTCGAATCGCCGGCACCGCCGCTGGTTGTTGAAACCTTGCCCAATGCGGTTCCGTACGCCATGCTTTATGGCCACGATACGGGAAATCCCGCCGCTCCGGCTTATGCCGAGCCCGTGCCTTCTTCATTCGCGCCCGTGGGTTATCGAGCACCGATCTGGGCGAAACCGGCAAGGGAGCACGACGAACCGACCTCGTTGCTTGCCTGGCCGATCGTGTTGCTGAATCGAGTCTTCGATGCTTTCAGTTATCTTCTGGGTCCTTTGGGCACCTGGTTTCGCATGCCTTCGGGCCGGAATTTTCTCGGTTGGACCGGTGTCTTGATGATCCTCGGGGCGATCGGCCTGGGCGTTGCCGGCTGGTATGGAGTCGATTGGACCCCTTAAGCACCTTTTCCTAAGATACCCGAACGACTGACGAATCACCGTTGTGTCGTTCGCTGAGTTCGACCTCTGAGTCAGGGTCCCCGATGTCCTCGAAAGCGGCAAATCCGAGCATCCCACCCGTGAAGATGGATTACATCGCGGGGGTGTTGAGCTATCTCATCCCAGGTCTTGGGCAGATTCTCCAGGGGCGAATTGCCAAGGGCGTCGTCTTCTTCGTCTGCCTTTACGCACTGTTCTTTTACGGAATGTTCCTCGGCAAATGGAAGAACGTCTATCTTCCGGATACCGCCGAGCGGGCCGATCGTGGCAATCCAGTTACCCGTGTCGCCAACGACTTGTACAATCGGCCCCATTTCGTGGGACAGTTTTTTATCGGTGCCGCCGCATGGCCCGCGATCTGGCAGTATATTCAGTTCGCTCCGAACAAAGATGAAGGACCGTTCTTCGGCAAGATGATGCGGACGCCTCCGCCCGACAAAATCAATCGACTGCAACGCGAAGAAAGCAAGACGTGGGACCTCGGCTGGGTCTATACCGTGATCGCCGGCGTGCTGAATATCCTGGTAATCTACGACGCCATTGCCGGCCCTGCTTTTCGCGAGATTGCCCGCAAAGACTTGGAATTGCCCCTGAAATCGGAAACCGCCACCGTCTGAGACCGCGGTCCATTATGAGTATTTATTGGCATCTACCGATTCTGATCGTCGTCGTGAGCATTGTTTACAGTGCGACCCGCTACGACGGTTGGAATATGATTTTTCGCGAAGCATTCCGCTGGGGATTGCGGATGACGCTGTTCCTCGCGGGCATCGGCCTGACTCTTTTCGTCCTATCCACGTTCATCTGAACCCGGCCCACGATCTCCGATGGGTGACCAGGAACCTGCTGCCGCGGCTGCCGAATCCCCGCGGGAACCGTGGGGGAGCTGGAGTTCCCTATTTCAGCGGTGTGCCGATCCTGTCTTTCTCCTCAGCCGCCGGCGGCAACTTCGTTTCGTCAACCACGCCTGGGAATCGTTGACCGGCAAAACTTCCGAGCAGATGCGCGGCTCGTTCTGTTTGCCGCGCAAGAAAAAAGGTCCTGCGACCCTTCGTACTCTTCTGGAAGCTTTGGCACCGTCGCCGGAGGTTCTCGCTGGCCGCAGTCTGACCATCCGCCGTGCCGCGCCACCGGGAAGAACGGGACCGCCCTGGTGGGATGTCACGTTCATCCCCTTGCACGAAAGCGGCGGGCTGACGGGGATTCTCGGCTTCATCCAGGTGGTGGAACCGCAAGCCGCCGCGGCGAACGCCCCAGGTCTTTCCGATGCCCTGATCGCCTTACGCCAAGCCACGGCTGCCCGCTATTCCTTCCAGTTACTTCACAGTGAATCGGTCGCCATGCAGCGGGTCGAGGCCCAGGCCCGCCTCGCTGCGGGTTCAAATACGCCGACGTGGATCGAAGGGGCGTCAAGCACCGGTAAGGAAACCTTGGCTCGCATTATTCATTTTCAGGGAGTCAGCCGTGAGCGGACGTTCATGGCAATCGATTGCCGTGGGTTGCAACCGTATCTGATTCGCAACATGCTCTTCGGCCATTCCGCTCAGTCGGGCGATCGTCTGGGAACGGTCTATCTCAAAGATGCCGCCGAACTCTCGCTCGATCTGCAGGCTGAGATGATCGAGTGGTTCGAAGAACAAGAGGAGCCACCGAGGATCATTACCGGGACGAACGAAACCGCGGAGGATGCTCTTCGATCCGGCAAATTTTCGGGGGAGTATTACTCGTCCTTCAACGTCCTGCCGATTCGCCTGCCTTCGCTGAACGAAAGGCCGACCGATCTGCCGCGGCTAGCCACGCTCCTGTTATGGCGCGCGGTTGGCGAGCGAAATCGGCCGCCCGAGGTAGCACCGGAGACTTCAGAATTATTGCGTCGGCACACTTGGCCGGGAAATCTGCACGAACTTTCGGACGTACTCCGCGAGGCGTTGATCGCGTCGGACGGAAGACGCCTCGAACCCGCCCATTTGCCGCTCTATTTGCGCACGGGAGAAACGACGGCCCGCGCCAAACCCGAACCGACGCTAGATGAGCTTCTCGAACAAGTCGAGAAGCGGATGATCCAGATGGCTCTCAAGAAGGCCAAGGGAAATAAATCGGAAGCGGCGGAGGCTCTCGGAATTCCCCGGGCGCGATTGCTGCGCAGAATGGAAATGCTGAATGTTTAGCCGCTCTTCGTAGGGCTTCCGGAGAGGAGCGTGTGCGAGGATATGACCATGAAGCATCCCCGAATCGTCATCTACGAAACCGACGGTCGTCTGGCGGAGCAGATCCGCGATGTCGCGCGCGAAAACGGCTGGCTGGTGCGGGAATCGCGTCAGGCGGAGGCGTGCCTCGCTCTTCTCCGCGAAGGTGGGCCCGCGGTGTTGATTATCAAGCTCGAACGGAAGTTGATCGATGAGATGTCTTTACTTGCAAAGTTGAACGAGCAAGTGCCCCATTGCCCGGTGATTTTGATCAGCGATGCCAAAATGGAAAACGCCCTGCGGCGTTCCAGTTTTGCCGGGCTGGCGTATGATCTGGGTGCTCGCTATGTGCTATTTCCACCGCTGTCCCGCTCGGTGATCGAGGATGCGGTCGTGGGTCTGCTCGAAGCCGCCATTCACAGGAGTACACATGCGTGAACTCCCCGTTTTGAATCCAACCCGCTGCACGGGTTGCGGCGAATGCGTAAGTATCTGCCCCGTCGATTGCCTGGCGATGTCGGGGAAGATTCCCTGGCTGTCGAAGCCGGACGTGTGCGTGGCTTGTACTGCGTGCGTGGCGATTTGCCCTACCGAGGCGATTGTGATGCGACCGCTGCGGCCCGCGTGACTCATGACAGTTTAAAAAGACCTTATCACGAAAACACGAAAGAATGAAAACGCGAAAAAGAGAACGGGCAATTTCGTGCTTCATCCTTTCGTGTTTTCGCGATTGATACTTTCGATACGCTTAACGAAAAAGAGCCCCGGACAATTGTCCGAGGCTCTCGCGAGTCGAGAACACAAATTACTTGATGGGGGCCTTGGTTGGCTCGATAACCGTGACGGTCCGATCGTCGCGGTAGGGGCTGGGCAGGGCGTCGAACGCCACTTGCGAAGTCTGGCCCGCACGGATGCTGACACGTTGCGATTCGTCGATCGCTTTGCCGCCTTTCTCACCTACCACACGCACTGTGTAGTAGTAAGATCCGTTCGGCTCGAGATTCGGGGACGTGAACACCCGCTCTGTCGAGGTGCTCTTCATCTGGTAGCCATTGATGAAGACTTTAGCGTCGGCGGGGACGCGAACCACGATCGTGGCTTTCGAGTCAACCGAATTGCTGGTCTTCAACGGCTTGATTTCAATGGGTTTGATTTCAATCGGCCTTGTTTCGATTGGCTTGGTCTGGATATTCGGCCGGGTTTCGACCGGACGAGCCTCGAACAACGGCGTTGCGTACACGGGGGCCGCGTACACAGGGATCGTGTTATACATCCCAAAGTTGCCGTAACCACCGAAGCCGGCATAGCCGATGCCGTTGTAGAGACCGCCCATTGAACCGCCGCCGTAGCAACTGTAGTAGCCGCCGCTGCAGCCGGTGTAGTGGCTGCCACCACCGTAGCACCCACCGAAACCGCCATAGCAACCGCCGCAGCCTCCACAGCCGTTGTGGTAGCCGTAGGTGTGCGTGTTGTTGCCGAGGCACGAGGTCGTCCAACCGGCTTGCCAGCCGAGGTGGGAACCGTGGCAGGAGTAATTGTGAACGACCGGCCAGTGATGGGAACTTCCGTAGCAACCACAGCAACTATGGTAGCTGGCAGGGTAATAGGGACGATACTCGGGGCCGCAGGTCATTGCGCCGTATCGAGCCGGCCAGCATGCTTCCCAGAAACAGTGCTTGGCCCAGACATTGCCCAGACTCGGCGTCTCGGCGGTGGCGGTCATCGCGGCCATGAGGACGACGCTATACATGCGAATAGTCTCCTAGTACCAAGAATCACTTCCGATTGGGTAGTCTACGGTGAATGGTAAATCTGAGTGGAGAGTTCGTCAAACCCAAACGAGGCAAACTGAGAAGACTTTAACGTCGATGAGGTGGTAAGACTGGTAATTTTGAACGAATTGGAAGACAAACAAGCCCCGAGGCGAGGGTTTCCGAGCCTCGGGGATAGGGATAGTGGATCCCCGAGGCTCGGAAACCCTCGCCTCGGGGCTTGTGAATTCATCACTGCCAGCCGCGTTTGCGGAACAGGAATCCCGCGAGTAAGACCCAGCCGATCGATAGGATTCCGCAACCGAGCAAATTGTACCAGTGGCTGGTTCGCGTTTGATTGGTCAGCGTGGCGTGGAGAACCTGAGGGGCGTGATACTCAATAGCGAGGAAGGGAACCCACATGATGTTGTGCTGCTGGCAGACCAGCAACACCAGGGCGACGACAAGCATGTAGCACAAGGCGGCCAAGCTCGCGGATCGCTGTGTCTTGGCGAGGGAGGCAATGGTCATGCCGATACCGAGACTTCCCATGCCGAGGCAGATCAGCGACAACCAGAAGAACGGGCGGATCAATACGTTCGGGTTGTGGATCCCGCCGAGAAGCATGGCCAGCAAGATGCCGAAGGTAGGGTAGAAAAGGAACTTGGCCGCGAGAATCTCGCGAACACGGGCGGGAGAAAGTGCTTGAGCGATTAACAGGCCGCGTTCGCGCTCCTCGCACGTCAGCGATGGCATCAGGTAGACACAGGTGAAGAAAAGGGCGAACATCACGAGAGCGGTGGCAATCGCCGCCCGCATATCGAGAGACGAGCCAACGAGCGGCGACTCCTTGAGTTCGAGTACGGGAAGCGGATCAGTTTGTGGAGGACTCAATTCCGCATAGCGAGACTGGAACTGATTCAGAATCAGCCGCTTGTCCCAGAGGTCGTCCTTCTTCAGTTCCGGCATTGGGAACTTGGTAGCGGCATCAATGCCTGCCGCGTTTAGTTTGGCGGCCGCCTGCATGTGCCAAAATCGATACGATTCTCTCCAGAACCATTGTTCGTAAGCGGCCATGCCCGCGCGATCGCCGTCGGGATACCAAAGCCAAACGAGATTCTGGGATTTCCCATCTCCAGTCGGCAGATTGCGGATCTGGATCCCACCCGCTCCCGTTGGATAGACAATCGTTTCATTGGGCTTGATACTGGGGTCAAGCTTGTTGAAGAGCACCTTGTTCTTCAGTTCAGGCGGGATATTCTCCTGGAGATGTTTCGACCAGGGACCGTCAAAATCCTGGATGTTGAGAAGGCAGTGGTGTACGCCTCCGATAAACTGCGAATTCTTTTCCCCCACTGGATTCATCACGGAAAGAACGAGCGACGCCGTCACCAAAAGCGCCGCGAGCATCAGCCCGCCACGGTTGGTGGCGTGCCGCAAGGCTTCCTTGTAGAGCAGCGTTTTGAGGATATACCAGCGCATTCGTGTCCATTGTCTCAGTCGAAGACGGTTCCCGTCAGTTTCAGGAAAGTCGTATGGAAGTCGAACTCCCGCGTATGCATGGATTCGACCTCGGCCAGTCGCATGTGTTCCGCGAGCCGTTGGCGATGTTCGTCGTTCTTCAAGTCGAGGACGAGACGCTCATTGCTCTTTAAGATCACGTCGACCTTGCGTTCCGTATGCTGCGATCGCAGGGCAAGCGGCGTATCGAGAGCGACGAGCTTTCCCTTGCACATGATGGCCACGCGATCGCAAATCTGCTCGACTTCCTGCATGTTGTGCGTCGTCAGCAAGACCGTGCCACCTTCCTTGACGTGCTGGCGCAACAAGCGATGGACGATGGCCGCCGAGTGAATGTCGAGATTGGCGGTCGGTTCATCGAGATACAGGATCTGCGGTTTGTGCAGAAGGGCCCGAGCTAGGAGCAGTTTTTTCCGCATCCCCATCGAATAGCCGCGCACGAGGACATCGCCCGCTTCTTCGAGTTCAACAACCTTCAGGCATTCGTTCACGCGTTCGCGGGGTACGTTGTACAGGCCCGCGAAAATCTCCAAGTTTTTTCGCCCGGTGAATTCGTCAAAGTGGTTTTCACGATCGGGAACATATCCAAACGAAGGCTTGATCTTTTGCCAGTCGCGCGTGACGTCGTACCCACACACGGTCGCCTGGCCGCTGGCGGGCGCGTGTTGGCCGATCAGGCATTTCACCGTGGTGCTCTTGCCCGCGCCATTAGGCCCGAGCAGGCCGAATAACTCGCCACGGTACAATTCCAGGTTCAGACCGTCCACGGCCAGGAATTTCCCGTAGTAAGCACGCATCTCCGTTAGACGAATGACAACTTCAGACATGGGGAAATCTTACGGCGGATTTTCCGTCATGCAAGCGGGAAGATGAGGGAGAGAGAATTATTGGTGGTGAAACAGGCGACGAGCGAACGCAATCATCTGAAATGAGCGGGCTTGCGTACCTCGATGAGACTTTCGCGTCTTTAGCTCCGTTGGAGCTAAAGACGAACTCAGTCAATTCACATCCGCCTCCCCATCCTCGACCTCTTCAAACTCAGCGAACTCGGCATGCACTTTTCGCATGATCCAGCGATTGATGTCGCGGAACATGTCCTGGTGCAATTGGTGGCCGGTCGGGTAGGTGTGGAATTGGACATCGACGCCGGCCCCGTAGAGCAAGCGGAAATCGCGGCGGGCGGAGTCGAGCGGGATGATCGGGTTGCTGATGCCGTGGCCAAGGAAAACGCGAAGCTGGCGAACGTCGGGGAAGCGGAAGACCGGTTCACCGTTTGTCGGCCGGGGCATGTTTCCGTTGAGGGAAATCACGCCCGCGACTTTTTCGGGCATGTTCAAGCCGAGGCGGAAGGCAAGCGAGGCCCCTTCCGAGAAACCCGCCAGGTAAATGCGTTCCGAATGGACATGGTAGCAGCGGCGTGTCTGTTCGACGGCCCGCAGCATGTATTCTTCGATGAAGGCGTCGTTTTCGCGATCCTTGCCCCAACTGAAGCAGGGATTGCCTTCCTCGTTGGGACCGAGGGCAATCGGACCCCTAAGGCTAATGCAAATGTAATTTCGCCGGCTGATGCGTGGTGCCAACCTGAGCACTTGCTCGTCGCTACCCGAATCGCCGTGGAAGAGGACCACGAGCGGATAGGGGTAATTTGGCTCGTACCCCGTCGGCAGGAAGGTACGAACGGGTTGGGCATGCAAATTCGGCAGTTCCGAGGTGTAAAACCCCTCGGCAGGCGGTACGGGCCAGGTATACGTGCTGCGCGGCATGGGGGCAACCTGTAACGATTTTGACGCCGCCGGCTACGCCAGCCGGTGCGGGGTCGATGACTGCGAAGTGTCGAGGGGTCCGGGACGGAGCCAGCCGGGTCGTCGGCCGCCGGAATCACCAAACTCGTCACATGCTCCAGACTTGTGTCATGAGCAAAACACTTGATGCGTGCCAACTCTACGTCGATTGTAAAAAAGTGTCAACGAACCCCAAAACAGAACTTTACAAAAAAGACCATGATTCCACGGTTCGATGTCCGGTGGTAACGGTAAAGTGATGTGGGCTGGAGGTGGGAAGGGGCGGAGGCTGGGGAAACCCTGCGGGTGGTAATGATCAAGCGCCGTAGCCGCGTTCGCCAGAAC
>JAIOQJ010000201.1 GCA_021413475.1 Planctomycetota bacterium
CAATTGCGAAACGTCGGCGGTGCCCAGGAAGATAGCGACTGCCTGCTCGCGCCCGAATGGGAGCAGCACTTCTACGACAAGGTGGCGGAGATCCTGAAGAAATTGTGACCGACCATGCAGAACTCGGATATCGTTCGAATAAAGGTGGAGCACTCTGGGAATATCGGGTAGCGTGGTTGTAAAGGATCGAACCGCAAGATAACGATCAAAGTTGCGAGGTTCAAAACATGCGATGGTTCATGGGGCTGCTGTTTCTGATTCCGATGCTATCCGCGTCGGGACAAGAATCACCAAAGTCCTGGAAAGCAGGAGTCGCTTCACAGGTCATCACGCCCAAGAAGAACGTTTGGATGGCGGGTTACGCCGGCCGCAAAAAGGCCGCGGAAGGCAAGGCGCAGGATCTATTCGCCAAATCGCTGGCCATCGAAGATTCGAACGGTCAGCGATTTGTCATCGTCACGCTTGATCTGGTCGGCATCACGCGAACGATGCGTGATGAGGTCGCTCGCCAGGCGGATCAGAAATTCAAGCTCACCAAGGAACGCTTGCTCCTGAATGCGTCCCACACCCATAGCGGGCCGTTGGTGCGGCCGCGTCCCTCGGTGACTTACGATCTCACCAAGGAGCAGTGGCAAGATGCCGAAGAATACATGGGGGAACTCCAGGACCTGCTGGTGCAAGTTATCGGCAAGTCGTTGCAAGAATTGCAACCAGCCCTGATCAGCTACAGCCATGCCCGCGTCGGCTTCGCGATGAACCGCCGGCTGCCGACCGAAAAGGGCGTACAGAATAGCCCCTATCCCGAAGGCCCGGTCGATCATGATGTACCAGTCCTACGCATTGAAGATCCTAAGGGGAAATTACGGGCTTTGCTCTTTGGTTATGCGTGCCACAACACGACGCTGGCCTTGCAGCAGTTCTGCGGCGACTACGCGGGTTACGCCCAGGAGTATTTGCAAGAAGCGCATACAGGCGTCACCGCGATGTTCTTGATGGGATGCGGCGGCGATCAGAATCCCTACCCGCGCGGCACACTGGATTTGGCCAAGCAGCATGGCCGTTCACTGGCGACCGCGGTGGATGCCGCTCTTCTGCCCAAGCCGCGAACGATCACCGGTTCGCTGAAGGTAGCCATGGAAGAAGTACCACTGCAATTCGTGCCGCTCTCTCGCGACGAGTTGGTTCGCATGAGCACGTCGAACGACGCGTACGATGTTCGCCGGAGCAAGCTGCTGTTGCCGGAACTGGAGAAATCAGGTCAATTGAAATCGACCTATGCCTATCCGATCCAGGTGGCCCAGTTCGGCAAGGATTTGACGCTGGTGACGCTGGCCGGAGAAGTTGTCGTGGATTACTCGCTCAGGCTAAAGAAGGAAATTGGCGGCAATCCGGTCTGGGTCGCCGGCTATTCCAACGACGTATTCGGTTATGTGCCATCGGCGCGCGTTCTCAAAGAGGGCGGTTACGAGGGAGGAGGAGCGATGCGCTTCACGATGCTTCCCGGCCCGTTCGCTCCCAACGTGGAAGAACGCATCGTGACGAAAGTGGTTGAACTGGTGGGTCAAGTTCGCAAGTGATGTCGAGACGAACGAGTTTGAAGGGTTCGACGAATGAAGAGATATTCCACCGCCGCCCGCCAAGCCCAGACGTGGGGCCGCCGCGCATTCCTGAAAAACATCGGCACCGGCGTGCTTGGTCTTGGCTTGGCGGAGCACCTCGAACTCGAAGCGTTGGCGTCGGCCAGTTCGGGCCGGTCCGTGCGCGCACGCAATGTACTCGTCCTGTATGAAGAGGGCGGCATCAGCCAGATGGATTCGTGGGATCCCAAGCCGGACCAGATCGCCGAGCATCGCAGCCCGTTCGCCCCGATCGCGACCAATGTTCCCGGTATCCGTTTTTCGTCGCTGCTCCCCTTGATGGCGAAGCACGCCGACAAGCTGGCCGTGGTCCGGTCGATGACCACCACCCGCGTCGCCGGCCACATTGAAGGTTGCCTGGAATTCTTCAAAGGCTATCGCTTCGATACCGCACCCTTCGCCGGCGCGACACTCGGCACACATCGATTTCCCGACATCGGGACCGTGGCAACTCACTTGCTCGATAGCGAGAATCGGCAACTGCCGGGCTATGCCTTCGTTCCCGGAGCGAACTTGCCGAATTTCGTGAACGGCTCCGGCTTCTTGCCCAGCCATCGGGCAGCCTGGCGTATCGGCAATCGCGGCTTTCATGAGGACCTGTCCACCCCCGGCTGGAGTCTGCCCGCGCTGAAACCACACGCCGATCTAGGTACTGCTCGGCTGGGCGAACGAATGCGTTTGCTCGATCAACTCCAACCGTCGCGATGGGGAACCGATGGCGTTCCGCAATCGCTTTCTCGCTATCAGGAACGTGCCCACGGTTTGCTGACGAGCCCGGAAGTTAAGCGTGCCTTCGACTTTTCCACGGAAAGCGAGCGGGTGCGCGATCGCTACGGCCGGGGGCATCGCGGTCATTGCTATCTTTTGGGTCGCAAGCTGATTGAAGCCGGCGTCCGTTTCGTAACCGTGACTGTCATTGAACCGCCGGCCGCGGTCAAGCGCACCATCGCGGTCGGTCAACCTGGCGGCGTGCTGCTGAACTGGGACCATCACGAAGGGATCTACTTCAATGGCCCCTGCGGCGGACCTCAGGCCATGGCGGGCGGCGAACGCTACGGACTTCCGCATCCGATCATGATGCCCAGCCTCGATCGTTCCCTGAGCGCACTATTGGAAGACATGGACCAACGCGGATTGCTGGCGGAGACGCTGGTTTGCTTTGTCACCGAAATGGGACGGACCCCGCGATTAAACAAGTGGCAGGGGCGCGACCATTGGAGCCGGGCCATGTCGATCGCCTTCGCCGGTGCCGGCATCCCGGGCGGACAAACCATTGGAACCACGGACAAAGAAGGGGGCGAAGTGCTCTCCGATCGCTACACTCCCTGTGACTATGCCGAGACCATCTATCACAAGCTCGGAATCGACACGACCGCACGCCTGAAAATGGCCGACGGGCGTCCGATCGATTTCACCGAAGGCGGCCAGCCGATTCGCGAGTTGTTTTAGCGGCCGTCTCAGCACAAGCGACACTCTCGTTCCCACCATCCGAGGCTCTAGAATGATCTCGCGCAAAGACGCAAAAGCGCGAAGAAAGACAAGAAACGATTGTGATTCTTGAGTCTCTGTTGGCGACTTCGCGGCTTTGCGCGAGACGGTTTTGATTTTTTCACAGCCTCTCCGCGTGGGAATAGGAACTCTACTTTGGGGCAGCACATGTCTCGACTTTTATTCGTCGTCGGCGTTCTATATCTCCTCACCGAATCCGCACCCCTCCAAGCCGCCGAACCCGAAAAATGGCCCGTGCTACCAGCACAGGATGCCGCCATCGAGATCCCCGTGCAGGAATGGCCGCAACGTCCGGGGCCGCGAACGGCACGGATTCTCGTTCGCTATCCCGGCGGAAAACTCTCCGGCGTGAACAAAGACACGGGGCTGATGCTCACGCTCCACAACTGGGGCGGGACCGACTTCGCCGGCACGGCCAACCCTGCCGAACTGGTCGAGAAGCTCAACGTCGTGGCCATCGGCGTCAACTATTTGCAGAGCGGCAAAAAGGACTCCATCGACGGCCCGGAACCGTACGACTTCGGCTATCTGCAAGCGCTCGATTCCTTGCGGGCCCTCGCTTTCGTGTTCAACGGGTTCAAGGCCGCTAATAAGCCCTTCGCCGCAGGCCGGATTTATTGCACCGGCGGCTCCGGCGGCGGCAATGTCACGCTGATGGCCAACAAGCTCGCCCCGCGGACTTTCGCCTGCGTCGTCGATATGTGCGGCATGAAAAAGCTCAGCGACGACATCGCCTTCAACCTGCCCGGCGGTAGCGATCTCGACGCCCGCTATAGCCGCGATCCAAAGAGCAAGAACTACCTTTCAATCGACGAACAAGAAATCCGCTACCTCGGTCATCCCGAGCATCTCGCCGTCATGAAGAAATTGGGAAATGCCACGAAGATTTTCACCGTCCACGGCGTGGACGATGTCACTTGCCCATTCAAGGACGCGGAAGAAATGGTCTTCTGGATGAAGCGTGCCAAGCTCGATGTGGTGCCCCACTTCATCACCAAGGCCGATCTCGACGGCAAGATCTTCGCGAGCAGCGGGCACGCCCTGGGCAATCGCACGCAGATCGTCTTCAAAGTGGCCGGGAAGCACCTACTTTCGGGCAACACCGATGCCCTCGTGCTGGCGGGCAAGACCGACTTTGAACGCCGCGAAGACGTGCGCTTTCCTACCTCCAATGGTTCCTATGTGATCTCGTACTCCAATGGTTACCCTGTTGGACGCTTCGAGCCGGTCGCGCCGCCGGTTGCCTATCCCGACCATACCGATGTTGCTCACTACCGCGATCGCGAAGACCGCAAGCAGCCGATTCGCACGGTCGCCGATTGGGAGATTCGCCGCCAGCACGTCGTCGCCAACGTCGAGCGGGTGATGGGCCAGTTTCCCAGCCAAATGCGCCGTGTGCCGCTCGACGTCAAAGTGGTCGAGGAGAAGCGCGTCGGCGATTTGATTCGCCGCAAAGTCACATACCAGTCCGACCCTGACGACCGCGTGGCCGCCTACATTTTCGTCCCAGCGACAACACCCCCGAAGAAGCTGCCCGCGGTCCTCTGCCTGCATCAAACCACCAAGAATGGCAAAGACGAGTCGGCGGGCGTGCAAGGGAATCCGGATTTGAAATACGGTCTGGAACTCGCCGAGCGCGGCTTCGTTACCATCATGCCCGACTATCCATCTTTCGGCGAGCACAAGTACGATTTCGATCCCAAGCACGGCTACGCAAGCGGGTCGATGAAGGCGATCTGGGACAACGTCCGCGCGGTCGATCTGTTGGAAACACTACCCGAAGTGTCTGCGGACCGCATCGGCGTGATCGGCCACTCGCTCGGCGGCCACAACGCCATGTTCACCGCCCTGTTCGAACCGCGCCTGAAGGCGATCGTCTCAAGCTGCGGTTTCACGACCTTCCGCAAGGACGACATGCCCAGTTGGACCGGCAAGGTCTACATGCCGCGAATCAAAAACGAGTTCGACAACGACGCAAGCAAGGTCCCCTTCGACTTCCAGGAAATCGTCGCCGCTTTCGCACCCCGAGCCTTCCTCGCCTGCGCCGCCGACAAAGACAGCGACTTCGACGTCTCCGGCGTCCGCGACGTCATGGACGCCGCGAAGCCGATCTTCAAGCTCTTCGACGCGACAAACAAACTAGCCGCGTACTACCCAATGGCTCCGCACTCATTCCCGCAGGATGCGCGGAAGAAGGCGTATGAGTTTTTGGAGGGGGAGTTGAGGAGATGATGAAACGCTTCACCGCTAGATCGAGTGAATCTCATGCACCTGAAGTACATTCTGATTGCTCTCTGTTTCGTCCCGTTTGTCATCTTTCCTCCTTGCTTGCCTTGGGCGGGAATCGCTCTGGGAATCGTGGCAATTCGATTTGGAATTCTGGCAATTTCGAGAGAAACGGTAATCATTTCTTCCAAGCGAACAGTGGCGGGACAAAATGCCCAGGCCATCGGCGTCGCCTGCATTTGTGCTGGTCTGATCAACATCGCCTACACCATCGCTATGTTACTGAATTTTCCGTTTCGTTAGGGAGTTTGAAGACGGATTCTTGCGGCTGGGGAGCCTATTCTTTCCTGGCTCAAAACCAAAACACAACCGGCTTCACCCCCGCCTTCGCCAGATGCGGATCCAGCCGCTTCGCCAGCAGTGGCCAGTTTGCGTGGGGTACGGCGGGGAACAGGTGATGCTCCAAATGGTATAGATGCTGAACAGCGACAATGGAGGCCACCATGCCGCGAAAGGCCCGTGTATGCGAGAGTTCGTCCGCACCTTGCGGATCGTGCGGCAGATAGGACGTTGCCAAGGGAATGATCCAGGTTCCCATTTTCATGAGGGCCACGTAGATCAGCGGAATCGGCGAGAAGGGAAGGGCTATCACGGCCACGGCCATGATCGCGAATCCGGCGGCGACTTCGCAGATGATCCATGGTCGCTTGTGCTCCGCGTTTCGCAACGCCCACAGCCAGATGCGGGTTTGAAAGGCGAAGCCCTCGACGATCGCGCCGAGGAACGACCGGCGGGCGGCGGTCGACTCGATATCATCGACAGCGGGAAAGCGCGCGTGATGGTGAAGGTGGGCCGCTTGATAGGCATGGCCGCTACGGATGGTGAGTAGTTCGATGATGCAAAGCAGCCAATCGTTCGTCCTTCGGGATAGGCCGAGGTTGCGATGAACAAGGTCGTGCGACGTGGAGCCATAGGTCACGAAACTTAGAACGACCAAGCACCCGACCGCCAACAGCCAATAGTCGAAGACGGCGAAGACGAAGTATGCCACACACCAGAGGAACGGATACGCAAGCGTGAGCAGCCTTCGCAACGGGGTGACAACGAGCAAGTCGGTTCCCAGTTCACGAAGGCTTGGAATGGGAGATCTTGTGTCGTTCATGGAATCTCCTCGATCGATGGCGACTGAAACATCGGCCGGAAGGCAAGGATCAACCCGACGACATACAGCCCGGCCCCCAGAACTGCCGGGGCAAGATGAAAGGCGTCGTTATAGCCGATGGCCGGGTGGACGCCGATCGCCGTTCCGAATCCGGTGATCCCGGCCAGGCAGAGGACTCGCCACAGGCTCGCCGAGGGTGTCGCGCACCACACCGTGAAAAAGAGAGTGACCCCGCAACAGCAAACGGCTCCGCCGAAGCCCGCCCGGTCGTGGGCGATCAACGGGACCAGGCGTTCGTTGATGTTGTGTAAGTCTTCGACTCTCACGCCCATATAGATCAGGTCTTCGGGAACGAAGACATGCGTCATGCCAACGATGAAGATCGTGAGGCCGCCTCCGATCATGCCAGCGGCGGTGATCAGGAGACAAGCTCTGCCGATCCCTTGGGTTCGCCAAGCCTCACCCAAGGGCTTGGGGGTCAATGTGGGATAGGACCGAATGAGCCCAATGACAAAACACGGAAGCAAGGCCAGCGTGGCGAGTCCGTGCCAGGTGTCGAGGTAGCCGTAGCCCAGGTAGGCGAAAAAGCTGCCGAAGCCCACCACGCCCGAAACCAGCAAGAGCCGCCACGCCCAGGCTTGGCCTTGCCGCAATGGGACAGTGGTCAGCCACTGATAAAGCATGCCAATGGCGATCAACGAACCGCCGAACGAAACTCGATCGTGGATCATGAAGTGGACGATCCGGCACTCGTGCCGGGCGCACAGATCTTGGGCCGTCATGCCGAGAAATAAAAAGCGTCCATCACCAAGAATACTCGGCGTTGATCGCATAGGCGGAGCATCAAACGATTCAGGTGGTTCGTCAGGAACAACTCTTGTTGTAGCCTCTTTGAGATGAACCGAGTATCTTGGCGAAAATTAACGTGTTGTCGTGAGCATCGCTTTTGCCTGCCCTGAAAAGCGGTGCTAGATTTCGGTTGATGCAAGCCCCGAAGTTAGATCGTTCCGGCGCGATGAGTACGCGGATTCGAGAACACTCAGTATCCTAAGTATTGCGGAATCACTTCGAAAGAAGGGCCAATCGATGCAAACCTCACGTCGCACATTTCTCGGAAACATGGCCGCCTCGGCCGTCGCCGCGCCTTTCCTTACCCCCTCGCGAGTCTGGTCGGCCGCGCCACAAGCGGACGCACACTTGGAGAATCCGTTTGTCGGTGCGAGTTTCTACCGCAATGTCGATTACGTGGCCTCGGTCAAGGCCGCTGCCGATCTCCAGGGCGGCACGTTGGGTAAACAGATGCGGCAGGTCGCGAACTATCCGACATTCGTCTGGTTGGACAGCATTGCCGCGGTCAACGGGACGAACGGGTATCCGCGCAGTTTGGCCGGCCATCTCGATCAGGCGCTGGAACAAGGTGCCAATGCCATTGGCATCGTCATCTATAATCTGCCCAACCGGGATGGCTCCGCCTTGGCTTCCAATGGTGAACTGTTGATTGCCCAGAAGGGCCTTAGCCGCTACAAGAGCGAATACATTGACGCGATTTTCAACACCATCAAGCAGCCGAAGTATGGCAAATTACGCATCGTCATGGTCATCGAACCGGACTCGTTGCCCAACTTGGTCACGAACCTGAGTTTCGCCAAGGTCAAGGAAGCCAAAACTTCAGGCGCGTATGTTCAAGGCGTCCAGTATGCCGTGGGCACGCTGCGCTCCATCAGCAATACCTACGCCTATATCGACGTGGCGCATGCCGCCTGGCTGGGCTGGGCTTCCAACTTCAAACCATTTGTCGATCTGCTCAAAGAAGTGGGCACAGACATACCCGGCGGCAACAGCAAGGTGGATGGCTTCATCAGCAACACGTCCAACTATAATCCGTTCGTCGAGCCGTATTTGACGGCCGACCAGCAGATCAAAGGACAATCCGTTCGCTCGCTTCCGGGTTGGTATGACTCGAATGACTTTATTGACGAGCAGTCCTACGCCACCGCGTTACGCAATGCCTTAATCAAGGGAAGCGGTGCCTATTCAACCAGCGTGGGGTTGCTGCTCGACACGTCGCGAAATGGCTGGGGTGGTCCGAACCGGCCGACTGGTCCAAGCCCATCGACGGACCTGGGCGAATTCGTGCGCGCGACGACCATCGACAAACGCATCCACAAGGGGAACTGGGGCAATCAAAATGGGGCCGGGATTGGTGCCCGGCCCGTTGCGAATCCCGCCGCCAACTACCATGCGTTTGTCTGGGTGAAGCCGCCCGGTGAATCGGATGGATCCAGTTCATTGATTCCAACGGGCCCCGACAACCCGAGCGGCAAGGGCTTCGATCCGATGTGCGACCCCAAATACCAGGGCAATTCGTTGAACGGAAATAACCTCACCGGAGCCATGCCGAATGCACCGGTCGCCGGCCGCTGGTTCCAGGCCCAATTCGCGCAGTTGGTGCAGAATGCCTTCCCCGCATTCGAGCCGGCCGAGAAGTAGTAATGGGGGCGACCAGGGGCTCGAATCAGGCAAGAATTCCTTTCACCACCGTGGCCGGTTCAACTCCGGTCAAGCGTTGGTCGAGGCCCTGGAACTTGAAGGTGAACTTCTCGTGATAGATCCCCAGGCAATGGAGGATCGTCGCGTTCAGGTCGTTGATGTGAACGGGATCCTTCACCGGGTTGTAGCTAAAATCGTCAGTCTCTCCGTACGTGATGCCAGGCTTGATACCGCCGCCCGCCAGCCACATGCAGTAGTTGCGCGGGTGGTGATCGCGGCCATACGTTTCCTTCGTAAGCGTGCCCTGGGAGTAGACCGTTCGGCCGAACTCGCCGCCCCAGACAACCAGGGTGCTTTCGAGCAGTCCAAGCCGTTTCAGATCAGTGAGAAGCGCGGCCACCGGCTGATCCGTGTCCTTGCACTGATTTCCAAGTTCGCGCGGCAGGTTGCCGTGCTGATCCCAACCGCGGTGAAGGATTTGCACGGCGCGGACTCCGCGCTCTACCAGCCGGCGGGCCATGATCGCGCTATGCGCGAACGATCCCGGTTTGGAAACTTCGGGCCCGTAGAGATCAAGCGTCTCTTTCCGTTCCTTGGCGAGATCGACCAGTTCCGGTACGCTCGTCTGCATCCGGAAGGCCATTTCGTACTGGGCCATCCGGGTGCGCGTTTCCGGGTCGCCGAGTTGCTCGGCCGTCATCGCATTGAGTTTGCTCAAGCTATCGAGCATTCTTCGCCGGTCTTCGCTTGTCACCCCATCCGGATTCCGCAAGTAGAGGACGGGATCGCCAACACTCCGCAGGGCCACGCCTGAGTAGCTTGAAGGGAGGAAACCACTCGACCACATCCGGGTGAATATCGCCTGTCCGTTGCTGCCGGCCGGGAAACGCGGGGTGAACACCACGAACGCGGGCAAGTCGTTATTCTCACTACCAAGGCCGTAGGAAAGCCACGATCCGATCGACGGCTTCCCGGGAACTTCGCTGCCCGTCATCACAAAGGTGCATGCCGGGTCGTGATTGATCGCGTTGGTGTGAACCGTCTTCACCACGGCCAACTCATCGACCAGCTTCGACGTGAATGGCATCAGTTCCGGATTGGCCCAGATTCCACATTTCCCACTCTGAACGAACTTGTATTTGCTCGGTGCGACGGGGAATTTGGCCTGCCCGCTCGTCATGGTGGTGAGCCGCTGGCCGAGCCGAATGCTGTCCGGCAGGTTTTTGCCGAAATGATCGACGAGTTTCGGTTTGTAGTCCCAGGTATCAATCTGGCTGGGTCCGCCATTCATGTGCAAATAGATGATGGCCTTCGCCTTGGGCTTGTGGTGCGGGAAACCCTCCAGGGCGGGATGTTCGCGCTTCTCGCCCTCGCCTTTGGCGAACGCGGAGGCTCCCATCATCGCCATGGCCATGCTGCCGCAACTCAGTCCCGAGGTGCCAAAGAACTGGCGTCGGGTTAGATGCAGCAGGCGTTCGTGGATCGTATTCATGGTATCGTCCGATGGTTCGGTGTGAGCCGAGTCGTCGCGCGAGTCTCCGGAAGCCTCCGACTCGCGGCTAAACGGCGCTCTTGGTCAGTTCCGCGTGAGTGTCTCATCCAGATTCAAAAGCATGCTGGCCACTAGCGTGTACGCGGCCACCTCTTCCGATTTCAAACCCAGCTTCGCTTTTGCTTCGCCAATGGCGATGAGCTTGGCCGCGTCGCCCGGTGCCTTCTTGTAACGGGCTAGATGGACGTTCCATTCGTCTTTGAGAATCGACAATTCGCGTGAGGTAGGAGCCCTCGCGAGGATTAGCCGAAACGCATACGTCAGGCGATCCGTTTCCGTTGCGCCCCCTTCGGTCATGATTCGCTCGGCGAACGCCCGCGCGGCTTCCACGTGCTGGATGTCATTGAGCAACTGCAGCGCCTGCAGGGGAGTGTTGGATCGATCGCGGCGGCTGCAAGGTTGCTCGCGGTTCGGCGTGTCGAAGTTCGCCATGAACGGCGGCGGCGCTGTTCGTTTGAAGAACGTGTAGAGCGTCCGGCGGTACAACGCGTTGCCCGAATCACGTTTGTAGTTCGCGGTATTCGACCCCGTGAATCCGACCGGCTCCCAGATGTTGTCCGGCTGGTACGGTTTGACGCCTTTTCCGCCCATCGTCAAATCAAGCAGGCCGCTGAGATAGAGGGCGTTGTCGCGCACTTGCTCCGCATCGAGGCGGAAGCGTGGGCCGCGAGCGTAGAGTCGATTTTCAGGGTCAGCTTGAAGCATCGTCGGCGTCACTTTCGATGAACGCCGAAACGCGGCGGACGTAAGCATCAGACGCACCGTGGCCCGAATATCCCAGCCGCCGTCGCGGAAATCGGCCGCGAGCCAATCGAGGAGTTCCATGTGCGTCGGCGGTTCGCCCTGCAAGCCGAAGTCGTTGCTGGTCTTTACTAGCCCGAGCCCGAAAAACTGTTGCCAGAGCCGGTTCACGTAAACACGGGCCGTCAGCGGGTTCTCCTTGCCCACCATCCAACGGGCAAGATCGAGACGAGTCGGACGCGACGTTGTTTTCAGCCGTGGGAACGCCGCCGGCGTGTTCGGCTCCACCTTGTCGCCGGGCTTGTCGTACTGCCCACGAAGCATGACGAATGCTTGCCGAGGGGTCGGGGCGTCGCGGAAGATCATCGAAGAGGGAATCGATTGTTCAAGTTTCGTCTTCTCGGCCGTTACTAACTCTTTGGACTTCATCAGGGGATCGAGAACGACATCGGTGATTGGGCAGACCGCCCGCAGGAAGTATGCTTCGAGTTTTTGTTTCTGAATGGTGCTCGGCTTCTGTCCCGGATTGTTCAAGGCGGCAAAGATGGCCGTGATTTCCTTGGGCAATTTCGCCGCATCGGGCCCGCCCTTCGTGCTGATCCACGCCAGATACGAGTGTGTCGGATCGAGCGCCTCGCGGCCGTTCAACACGATGGACGCACTCAACGCGGGATCGACATAGCGAGCCGTCGCGCCGGCGATCGCGACGTCCAATGATTGCAGTCGGCGATCGAACTCCACCAGTTTCTTTTCCTGCTCGGGAGTGCTCATCTTGATCGATGGTTCGTGCAACAGGGCATTGCCGTCCAGTGGCGACCCGGCCGCCGAATAGAAGAACGCGTACAGCGAATAGAAATCCTTTTGCGAGATCGGATCGAACTTGTGATCGTGGCATTGCGCACAACCGGCGGTCAGGCCCAGCCAGGTCTCGGCGGCCACGGCCGTTCGATCCACCGCGTTGCGGAAGTACCATTCGGTATCGATGGAACCTCCTTCGCCCGTGGTCACGTTGCAGCGATTAAAACCGGTCGCCACCAATTGATCTCGGGTCGGGTTGGGCAACAGGTCGCCGGCCAACTGTTCCACCGTGAAGGCATCGAACCGCTTGTTTTCGTTGAAGGAACGCACGACCCAGTCGCGGTACAGCCACATGCCGCGTTCGTTATCCAGGTGCAGGCCGTGCGTGTCGGCATAGCGGGCGAGATCGAGCCAGTGCCGTGCCATCGTCTCGCCGTAATGGGGGGAAGCGAGATAGCGATCGACCATCCGCTCGTAGGCCCCCTCTTTTTGGTCCGCGAGATATGCATCCACTTCCTTGAGCGTGGGTGGGAGACCCGTGAGCGTAAACGAAACTCGGCGAATGAGCGTGGGTCGGTCGGCCTCTTCGTTGGCAGCAAGTTTCAAGGAAGCGAGCCGCTCACCGAGAAACGCGTCGATGGGATTGGTCAATCCGTTCGCCTTTGGCACCGCTGGCTTGGCGATCGGCGTGAACGCCCAGTGCGGTTCGTAAACGGCCCCCTCTTCGACCCAGCGTTTGAGGATCGCCTTCTGCTCCGGGGTGAGCTTCTTGTGGCTGTCCAGCGGCGGCATGACCTCCGCTTCGTTGGTCGCGAAAATCCTGCGGATGGCTTCGCTGGCCGCGGGCCTCCTGGCGACAATGGCTTCCAGGCCGGATTTCTTGTTTTTCGCATACGCGGCCTCGGCCGTATCGAGCCGCAATTCCGACTTCTGCTTCGCCTGGCCGTGACAACCAAAACAAGCCGACGCCAGGATGGGACGCACATCCCGATTGAAACGTATGGGTTCCGCTTCGGCCGCCGTGAGACGTGGGAGATCGGTATAAACCGCCGCGAGGGCCAAACCAACAACGGCAGTATGGAAGATCATGGAACGACGCATGGTGAATCCATCGGGAGGAATGGTCGGTTCGCAAGAAACCAGGCGGGACATCAGTATGAATTATATCGTATCGAACAACTTGCGTGTGTCGCGATGGAACCGCGGTTCGACTTCCATCTCGTTTGGGGAAGCACATTCGTGGCGGCAGCAGCAAGTCCGATTTGGACCCGAACTCCCCTCAAAAGCCTTAATTAGTCAATTTAAGGTTAGTATACTGGGCCTAAATCGAGTCCGGAAGGATTTTTTCGAACGTTTTAGACGACGAAGTTGCGTTCGCCAATACGACGGGATAGCCGAACGGAAGCGTAACGGAAGCGTATTTTTCTCCTCAGTCTGACCCCGCGTTCTGACCAACGCGCATGTCAAAGTAGGGCGCGTACAAAAATCGACTTTGCTGGATTGAGGATGACGAATAGAGGAGAGGAAGTCCGAAATCGCAAAAATTCCACTCAGAATTGAGAGACGTCTAAAGACTTTAAACTCGCACTACCCCGCATGGATTCGAACCATGACAAAGAGAATCAAAAAACCTTCGCCTCAGATCATAACTCCAACCCAGTAAAGACTTACGTCGATTCCGACCCGCGCCCCGACCGCGCCTCGACCAAACCCCTGCGACTTGACCTCGATCTTTCCCTCATCGTCGAGGCATGGCCTACATTGCCGGAATACATTCAAGCCGCGATGCTTTCGCTTTTGAAGCCAGGTAAAAGTTGAGTCGGGTCGCGAAGGATCCGGACGCGCAGGAGGTGAACTCCGCGACGACGATCTGCCGAATGACGAGGAACTCAGATTCGATGATTTTTTGACGAGTAGGAATAGTGGGGCTAAGTCCGATTTTTGTTGGCTATCTTGCCTCAAGGCAGCATCGTATCAGGAGTGAGCGTTTCGCCCTCGTCCCATGCCTTAATCGCTTGAAGCATGGTCGATGGGGTGAATTCGCAGTCGGCCCAGCGGATCACCTCCCCCGCTTCGTCCGTTACGTCGTATTCCGGGATTAGCCTAATAGTCATGTCGAGCGGGCATTTGCTCCACAACGCGACGGTCTGTTCCAGCCATTCGCGGGTGTCTTTGCGATGGTCAGGATCGAGTTCGAAGTAGTACGTTCGGAAGTCAGCGAGTTTCTGATCGAACTCCATTTGCTGAGAAAGAATGATATCATCACCCACGGTCGCCTCCTCCAATTGAAAAATGCCGAGCAGCTCGCCTTCGCCGTCGCCCAATCAGCGAAAGAATAACAAACTCGGCAAACGAATTTTAATATCGGGCTGTATGGATTTCCACAGAAAAGGACTCGACCGTCCAGAGAGCGAAGCATCGGATAGCATAAAATCTGATCGAATACGAATTGCGTGGATTTGGGGGCGGTAATGGAAACTCGACCGATCTGGGCCAGAGCCCCCGCAGCCTCGTCGGCGTCCGTACGCCGACGCATGCAGATGGTGCGCCGCAAGGATACAATGCCAGAGGTCGCACTTCGGAGCGCCCTGCATCAGCTGGGACTGCGATTCCGCAAGAACCTACGCCCCGTTACTT
>JAIOQJ010000248.1 GCA_021413475.1 Planctomycetota bacterium
GCTCGACGGCATGACCACTTCGCCAGCCGGCTTCAATAAAGAGGGCGACAAGCTCTACATGCTCGACAGCCGCAATCGGAATACGGCGGCGCTCAAGTTGATGGACATCAAAACCGGCAAGGAAGAATTGCTGGCGGAAGACGCGCGGGCCGATATCAGCGGCGCGATTGCTCATCCCACGAAGAAGACCGTGCAAGCGGTGAGTTACACGTACACTCGCACGGAGTGGAAGATTCTCGATCCGTCGATTCAGCCTGATTTTGAGTATTTGAAAACCGTCACTGATGGCGAACTGCAGATCACCGGTCGCACGCTCGATGACAAGCGCTGGACGGTCGCCTACTTGATGGACAACGGCCCGGTGCGGTTCTACATCTACGATCGCGCGCCGGAGCGGAAGGTCACGTATCTCTTCAGCAGCAATCAGGAACTCGAAAAACTGCCGCTGGTGAAGATGCATCCGCAAGTGATCAAGAGCCGCGATGGTCTTGATCTGGTGAGCTACTTAACGTTGCCCAAGGGGAGCGATCCCGATGGGGACGGTCGGCCGAATGAACCGTTGCCGATGGTGCTGAACGTGCACGGTGGTCCGTGGGCTCGCGACGATTGGGGCTATGATCCTGAGCATCAGTTGCTCGCGAATCGCGGCTATGCAGTTCTCTCGGTGAACTATCGCGGCTCGACCGGTTTCGGCAAGGAGTTCATCAATGCCGCCGATAAACAGTGGGCCGGCAAGATGCACGATGACTTGATCGATGCCGTGAATTGGGCCGTCGCCCAAAAGATTGCCCGCAAGGACAAAGTCGCGATCAGCGGCGGCAGCTACGGTGGTTATGCCACGCTGGTTGGCCTGACGTTCACGCCGGATGTCTTCGCTTGCGGCGTTGATGTCGTCGGCCCCTCCAGCTTGATCACGCTCCTCAGCAATCCGCCGCCGTACTGGATGCCGTTCATGCCGGTCATGAAGGTCCGCGTCGGCGATCATGTTTCGGAAGAAGGGAAGAAGTTCCTCAATTCGCGCTCGCCGCTCAACTATGTGGAAAAGATCAAGAAGCCGCTGCTCATCGGCCAGGGGGCCAACGACCCGCGCGTGAAGCAACCCGAAGCGGACCAGATCGTCAAAGCGATGAACGAGAAAAAGATTCCGGTCACCTATGTCCTCTTCCACGACGAGGGGCACGGTTTCTCGCGGCCGCAGAACCGCTTTGCGTTCTATGCCGTCGAAGAGGCCTTCCTCGCCGAACATTTAGGCGGCCGGTTCGAGCCCATTGGCGAAGCTTTCAAAGACGCCGACTTCAGCGTGCCGAGTGGCCAGGATCAGGTGCCAGGTTTGGCGGAGAAGTTGAAAGGGAAGGCTGCGGCGGCGAAGTGATTTCCATGTCGGACGGAGCACGTCCAGCCGGCGAGTAGACTTCCTTCTCATGCGCCAGGACAACGGACTGCCGAAATCGACTGCGGCGTTCGGGAAAGTAGTGATCGAATATTCCGCGTTGAAACTGCGCGTAATAGGTCACCGGCAAGGTCACCGTGTCGGCGGCGAATGTCAACGGCATATCGACTGTATGGCAAGCGATCGCGCTTGAATTGGCAATTACCTGTGATTCTGGCCGAGGAAACTGCGTTGGACGTCGACGTAAGTCAGCCTGGCGCGCCGAAGGGGGGTGTCCAACAATCGCCCCGATTGTTGGACAGCACCTAGCGCCAATCGCGGCAACGGCGCAATTTTGTGTCCAACAATGGACGTCAAAAGTGGACAAGTTGGATGAAATCGCAGTTGCGCGACGTACTACTTACGGCGCCGCTGCTTCGCCGCCCGCGCGTGTGCCAACTTCGTTATAGAGTTTGTAGTCGATGCTATTCATGACGAACCGCACGCTGGCGTCGCCCATCGCAAAGTTCGAGCCGGCCGGATGCATGCTTTTATAGCCGCAGCTGCGAAACCATTCGGTTCCTTCACCGGGCTTGCCCACGCCGCGGTCGACCATCGTCCCCAGCGGAATGCTCGTGCCCGAGACGGGAAAGTTCTGGCTGAAGACACCCATGAACGTGCAATGGGCGGGGAGCGTTTCTCCGACCATCCAGGTGTTGGATAAGCCGTCGGTCACCTCGGCCATACGAATTGCGTGGGCCCAGCGGCCAAACATGCCGGTGAAGACGTCGTTCGTGCCAAAGTTATTTCCTTGGCAGCAGTAATTGTTGTCCCCCGCTGTTTG
>JAIOQJ010000249.1 GCA_021413475.1 Planctomycetota bacterium
GTAAACGAGCAGTAAGAGAATCGACAACCAGAACGGCCGTAACCAGACTGGGCCTTCGATATTAATCGTGACCGCGAAGTGTTTCTGAATGTACCACAGGCCGACAGCGACGAGAGAGATGAGCAGAAAATGAAGCGTCCAAAGCAGGCCAGGCGAGAGGGACGGGCGGACGAACATCGGCGCAAACAGGCCGGCGATCCACTGCAAGGCACTGCCGATCCAGACCAGAGGGTTCATCGCGGCCTTTCCATCAACGGAACCAGGTGATCAGCAGAAACGTCAGGATCGGGGCCAAGACCAGCATACCAATACTCAGCGTCTTGACCATGCGCTGGTAGCCATCGACGCCGAGCAACACGGGGACATTCGATTCTGGCGTCTTCTCCGGCACGGGAGGCAACTCCTTGCCCATCCCCCTCGAAGCACGGGACCGGGCGGCCGTCACCCACTCGCGAAGCTGCTCGGAGCGTTCGCCGACCTCGCCGCGAAAACCGAGCAAGACACACAAGAGATAGACTTCCTGGGCATCGCTGCTGCCGGGAATCCCCTCGGCGAGCCGAGCCTGCGCCCAGAAATTGCTGTAGCGAATATTCGTATGGAACAGGGCCTGTTCAAGCTTGTTCTCGTCCCACTCCCGTTCCCAGGGAGAATCGATCAAGATCTCGTCGAGCCAGCACGTGACGGCATAGCGCGCACCGAGATATCGCGTCGAATCCATCGACGCCAACGGGTCAGACCCGCCGCCCCAAGGCGCCGGCTGATTCGGACTGCCGAGCAATCCCTTGAGGGTGGCCTGCTCCGAAGCCAAATTCGGCCGCTCCCCCCGCTTCAGCCGCTCCTTTAAGCGCAGCCCGTGCAGGAGAACGGGGTGGACATGTTTCGCGAGTTCATCACGCATGAGGGAAATCCTAGGCGCGAGGGGGGGAAGTGCCAACGGGGAGAGAGTGGGTTTGAGCGAATCTCCAGTTCAACCATCGATTATCACGATAAGTGATGGGTATCAGCAACACTACGCTGTTGTATGATTCATTCTCACCGCAGATTCCACACGGGTCCTGTCGAAGGCCCCAACGGTCGTGATGATTCCACTTCGCTTTTGTTGTTTAGCGATCGTACTCATTCATCCAATCGTTGGTTCAAATAATTAACGCTCACGATCTAGTTCTTCAAGCCATTACTATCCAAATTGTGTAACCTCGCTATATCATCTTGCTTAGCCACTCTTCGACGGCCGTTTCGCGCCCAAATGGCACAGTGTCGGAAAATCCGACTTAATCTAAGCCGTATTAGAACTATTTATTTTCGCCAGACGCCAAATTTTTAGTCCGCCCTCCTGTGGGAAAGAGTTTCTAGATGTGGCATCAGCTTTGGTCAAATCTTCGGAAAAAATGGCTTCATGCACCGTGTAAACTTCAAAACGGGAAATACGCATTCAAACGGGCCATGCTTAACCTCGAAGTACTCGAGGATCGCACGGTCCCCGCGGCCATCCCGGTTGCGACGCTAATTGGCGTGCCTCCCAATCCGATGATTGGAGAGTCCTTCTCCTTCACGGCGCAATTCGACAATGCGTCACCAACGGATGTCGGTTTTGGTCCGTACCTTGACTTGTATCTCAAGACAACGGGCACTGATGGGACAGGGGCTGCAATCGACGACGGCATGAACTTTATCAGCGCTACGTTTCTTGGCGTGCCGCTTAACACAACCGTTATCACGTTGACGGCAGGAGGCGTGGCTCACCCCTTCGCGGTTGATACGGCTGGCAATCCATTGATCATCTTGCCGCCTGCGGGTTTCGCAGCTGGCGATACACTCGTTGTTCTGGCTGCTCCTTTCGGTAGTTTCACCGCCACTCGGCCGCCAGCTGATGTTCTTATTAATGTATCAACAAGCAACCTCGCGGACCTGAATTCCCCGCTGCCGATCCGAGTACAGCCAGGCTTCATCTACGGAAACGATGCATTAGCCAATCCCGCCACTGATCCAACGATTGTTGGCGCGGCAGTCACGACCACGGTTTCACCAACCGTCCTGCGATTGACTAAAACTTACGTGGGCCCGGAAGACGAGACGGCCACTGGTCCCAATTTTCCCCGCCAGTACCAAGTGATCGTCGATGTCGCGAACGGGCAGACGATCACGAATCTTGATCTGACCGACGTGCTGCCGAACAATCTTCAGTTCGTCCAGGTCGATTCGACAACGGTGAACGGTGTTGCGACCGGTACGACTGCAGTCAGCACGCCGAGCACAACGACGCCGGGTGGCACGTTGACTCGTCGCTTCGCCAGTGTATTAGGGACGACCGGCGCGAACGACGCGGTGCTGACTTTCACATATTACGTCCCGTTGAACAGTTCCGTGCCGGCCCCCGTGATCAACGCAGTCAGCGGGGACGACGCGACGTCGATCGATGACGCCAGCACGCAGGGGAACTGGACGCCGATCGACGGACGAGACACGCCGGTCGTTGCCAGCAGCAACGTGACGGCCAACGATCACACGCTCACCGACAAATCGATCGCGATTCAGAAGAGCGTGGCAATCGTGACCGACACGGGTGCCGTGGGCGAGAGCCCGGGTGATACGCTCGAATACACGTTGAATTTCCAGGTTTCTGATTACTTCGCCTTTCAGAATATCGTGGTTACCGATCTTTTCTCCGACGGCCAAACCCTGGTTCCCGGCTCGGTAGCTCTAAGTGTCACGGACGGCCACATCGCCGGAGGGCCGACGTCAGGTGCCGTCGATGGAGCGAATTTCACGCTCACGCCGAACTTCACGGGCGGTTCCGATCAACTGATCGTCAACGTCTCGAATGAATTGATCACGCGCGCGTTCTCGCCGAACGGCCGCTTGGTGGGTGGAGCGATCCCAGCGGGCGGCACGGGTGGTCCCCCGCCGACATCCGCTCCGCCGCTGCCGTTTGGTGCCACGACCGGGACAATTACATTCCGCACCGTCATACAGGATCAGTTCCAAATCGACTTCCCGTCCGGCGATGCCTCCGTGGATCAAGGCGATCGCTTGACCAACGGCGTGACCATCCAGGGCGACTTGCTCTCCGTGGCCAATTTGACGACGCCAACCGGCCAGAGCGAAGCCGATACGAGTGCCGCGGCCGTGACGATCGAGTCGGGCAACGTCAGCAAGAGTATTTACGCCATCAATGGAAATACGGCTTTCGGATCCGTTCAGGTGAAGCCGGGTGACACCGTAACTTATCGCTTGCAATTCACGCTTCCAACGAGCGATATCGAAGCGTTCTCGCTGAGCGACTATCTACCGCTACCAGTTTTCCTTGCCGCCCAGGTGACGTCACCGTTTAACGACGTAACGAGTGCAACTCCTCCGGCTGCCGGCCAAGCTCAGTTCGGGCCCGCTGATACTTTCCGGGCTTATTCCGGAGTCGTGCCGACCATCGTGACCGATGCCGTCGCCAATTCCGTGCAATTCGTATACGGATTTTACGACAACCCCGCGAACACACCGACGAACATCGATGTTCTTTTCACCGTAACCGTTAGTGGCGATCCGTTTGCTGATGGCCTGTTCCTGACGAATCAGGTGCGCGCCTCCGAAGGCTCGACCAACCAGGGAACCAGCACGTCCGATCAGATCATCCAGATCCAACTCACGGAACCAGTGCTCAACATCCGCAAGGGCGTGATTGCCACGAATAGCGGCACGGGTGTATTTGCTCCGACCACGATAGGGCCGGCGGGAGTCACCTTCGCGGCGCCGGGGAGCGTGACTCCGTTCACTGGGACGATCAGTTCGAACGGTCTGGCCGCGAATTTGATCAACAGCAACCTGAGCAATGTGGACGCAGGCGACCTGGTGACCTTCGCGATCGTTGTCGAGAATACAGGATCGAGCGCGAATGGTGCGTTCGATGTTCGCATTCGAGATACCCTTCCGGCGGGATTTGTCATCCCGGGAACGGGACTCAACCTCCAGGCCCGCGACGGCACGGGCGCGGTGATCGGGTTCATCAACCTCGGTACCGGGCTCTTCGATCCGCTTGGCGGAATCGAACTAAACGATCCAGGCCCGACTAACCCGAGCCTGGGAGGCATTGATCAATTCAACGCGACGAACGGCCGCAATATCGCGGTCATCACCTACGATCTGCAAGTGGCGGGGACCGCGACGCCCGCGCAGACGCTGACGAATACGGCCACCCTGACGAATTTCGCGGGCCAGGAAGGCGGACCCGACCATACCACCACGGACTTGACCGATCCGGCGAACGTGCAGATTCAGAACGTCGCGCCGACGAAGTCGATTGCCTCGACTTCCGAAACGTTCACGCCCGAGACGGGCACCGGTTCCAATGCGAATCCGCGTCTCGTCGCGATCGGCGAAGTGATTCGCTATCGTCTCGTCGTGGATGTTTCGGAGACGACTACACCGAATTTCCAGCTTCGCGATCAGTTGCCCGCCGGTCTGACATTCCTCGACGACAACACGGCCACGGTCGCGTTCGTCTCCGATCAGACTGCGTTCACCTCGACGAACCCGGCGGGGGCAACCCTGGGCTTGGCACTTGGCAACGGACCGCTCGGCACCAATCCGTTTGTGACCGGCAATGAAACGACCATCGCTTCGATAACGCCGACGTTCCTGCTCTCGGATGCCAACATCGGTTCGAGCAATTCGCTGACGGCCGACCCCGATGTCTACGCGACCAACGACGACGTCTACTTCAAACTCGGCGATCTCGTCAACAACGACCGCGATGCCAATCGCGAGTACATCGTCATCGAATTCAACGCCCTGATGGATAACACGGTCGCGGGAAGCAACGATGCCGGCGAAAACCGCGACAACAATTTCCAGGTGATCGTTGGCGGAAGCGTACTGGCGACCTCGGCCAACGTTCGCGCTCGTATCGTTGAGCCTGCCTTGACGATCTCCAAGGTCGTTACCCCGTTAACCGGCGATGCGGGCGACACGGTCAGCTTCACAGTCACCTATTCCAATCCCGCCGGAGCGAACAATGCCTCGGCATTCGATACCCGGCTTCTCGATACGCTTCCCGCGTCCCTGGTGCTGAACGTCGGCAGCGTCACCATCACTCCATCTGGTGGAGCGACCGGCGTGACCAATGCGAGCACGGGCAACACCGTCGATGTGACTGTCGCGACGATCCCACTCGGGGGAAGCGTCATCGTTGAATACTCGGCCACGCTCGTCGCGGGGGTTACACCGGGGCAGACCATCACCAACACCGCCACCGTCACGGCCACAAGTTTGCCGGGGACCAATGGTTCGGGCGCTCCCGGCACGCCCGGATCCGGAACGGGTGAGCGTACCGGCAACGGTACCGCACCGAATGATTTGACGTGGAACGACCCGGCGACCGTGACGGTCAATGCCATTGCGCCGCAGAAATCCCTGGTGACGACCTCGGAAAGTTCAACCACGGGAACTAACGACGCCACCATCGGCGAGATCGTCCGCTATCGGATGGTGGTTCTCGTTCCCGAGAGTAGTACGCTCGCCAACTTCCGGTTCGTCGATGCCCTGCCGGTCGGTTTGACTTTCATCAACGACGGCACGGCCACCGTCGCGCTGGTGTCCAATAATCTTGGCATGACCTCGTCGACGCTCACTGGCGCGGGCCTGAACGCGACGGGAAATCAGGCGACAGTCAGCGGCATCGTGCCGACTTTTGCTTTGCCAGGAGCGGCAATCACCGGCGGACCATTCGTCTCCGGAACCGACGTCACCTTTGGCCTCGGCGATCTCTCGAACGACGATCGCGATGCCGATCAAGAATTCGTCGTCGTCGAATTCAACGCCCTCGTTGACAACGCGGGCACCACCGCGGCGAACAGCAATGACTCCGGTGAAATACTCAACAACACTTACACCATCATCGTAAATGGAAACACGTCCGCCCCGTCGAACACGGTTCCCGTCACCGTGGTCGAACCCCAGATCACCAACGTCAATAAAGTTGTCAACGTCGCCTCCGGCGACGCGGGAGACTCGGTTACTTATACCGTGACGTTCTCCAACACCGGCACCGCCACCGCTTTTGACGCGATCCTCACGGATACGCTCCCCGCTTCCGTCACGCGGACCGGGGCCGTAACTGTTTCTACGACGGGGACAGTGACCGGCATCGACTCGACCGGCACCACAGGGAATAGTCTCCAAGTGCTCTTCGCCAGCATCGCTCCGGGTGCCACCGTGACGGTCACTTACACCGCCACGCTGAATAGCACGGTCGCGCCGGGCGACGTCATCAGCAACACGGCCAGCCTGGTCTACACCAGTCTCCCTGGTCCTTTAGGTACAACCTCGAATCCGACGGGCTCCTCGGTCACAACCATCTCGGGTTCCACGACGGGTGAGCGAAATAACGCCGGCGGCATCAACGATTACTCGGACAACGACGGAGCGACGGTCACCGTCCCGAACGCCACGCTCGTCAAGTCGCTGGTAACAACATCGGAGGCCTCGACGCTCGGGAACAACGTGACGATCGGCGAAGTCGCCACCTATCAACTCGTGGTCACGCTTCCCGAAGGAACCACCCCGACGTTGCGTTTGATCGATAACATTCCGGCCGGCAACTCGTTTGTGGCCGGTTCGGTAGTCGTCGATACCACGGGCTTCAATGGCACGGTTCCCGTACCAACGGTCACCGCACCGGGCGGCACGGGGGTCGATCTGCAACTTGATTTCGGCTCGATCTCCGTCGCCAATGACAACGTCGTTGGGAACAATTCCTTCATCGTTCGCTATCAGGTCGTTACGCTCAATATCCCGGGCAACAACGGCGTGACGCCGCCGGCTCAAACGACGCTGCCGAATACCGCGTCGGTCGTGGCAGGCACCGCGCCGCCGGTTAGTTCGAACACGATCACCACGACGGTGGTCGAGCCGCGCGTGACGATCGTTAAGAACATCGTCGAGACGTTGGCCGACGCCGCTCAGACCGTGACCATGACGTTTACGGTGCAGAACACCGGCACTTCGAACGCATTCGATGTCATCGTTCGCGATGTTTTCAGTACCGCGAACTTTGATGTGAGCACGGTCAACTTCGGCACCGTCGTCGTGAACTACCCGGCTGGATTTACGCCTACGATCGATCTCGGCACAGGTGAGATACTCTATTCCGGAGGCACCATTGCGGCAGGCGCAACGGCTACTTTCTCACTCACGGTGGCCTTGAGTACGACTGTCACGCCCACTCAAGTTATTAACAACACCGCCCAGGTCCCCCAGGCGACGACGCTTCCGGGAATCGATCCGAACGAGCGGAACGTCCCGGTGACGCCGAGCAGCGACAACCTGACGATTAACAGCAATGCGATCAGTGGCTTCGTGTATGTCGATGCCGATAACAACGGCATCTTCGACGTCGGAGAAACGCCACTTCAAAACGTGACCATCACTCTTACAGGGACCGATCATCTCAACAATCCTGTAACGAGAACGATCCAGACGCTTGCCGATGGCTCCTACTCATTCACACTCTTGCGGCCCGGCAGCTACGTTCTCACGGAGCCAACGCAGCCGACCGGACTGTTGGATGGGCTCGACACGCCCGGCACACTATTCAACGGCACCGCGCTCGCTCCGACGGGAGATGAAATTTCCGCCATTTCGATTCCGCTTGGTTCCAATGCAACGGGAGTGAATTACAACTTCGGTGAGCTCCAACCCGCGAGTGTTTCCAATTTCGTCTGGGAAGACACCAACGGCAACGGCCAGCAAGACATCGGTGAACTTGGAATCGATGGAATTTTGGTGACGCTGACGGGAACCGACGACTTGCTCAACCCGGTCACCCAATCGACCACCACGGCAGGCGGTGGTTTGTACGCCTTCAACGATCTCCGCCCCGGTTCGTATCAGTTGACGTTCGGCACCCTGCCCGGCTTCGTGTTCACCGTACAAGATTCCGCAGTCGCCACCGATATCACCGATAGCGATGCGAATCCCACGACCGGCCAAACAGCCGCGTTCACGCTCATTCCCGGCCAGAATGACACGACGCGAGACGCGGGACTCTATCAACCGCTCAGTGTAGGCGATCGCGTTTGGTACGACATCAATGGAAACGCCTCGCAAGATCTTGATGAGCCGGGTATCCCGGGCGCGACCGTATCCGTGATCTGGGCAGGGCCCGATGGCAACTTCGGTAACGGGGACGACGTGGTGCTTCCTCCAGTGACAACCGGTGCCGACGGTATTTGGACCGTGCCCAATGCTCCGCCCGGCAATCTGCAGGCGACCGTGACCAACCTGCCCAATGGTCTAACAGTCCCGACTTTCGATCTCAATGGCATCGGCACGGCGAATGTCGCGACCTTCGTCGGCGTTTCGGGTGTGAATCGTACCGATGTGGACTTCGGCTACCGGGGCACGGCTTCGCTCGGCGATCGTGTATGGAACGATCAAAATGGCAATGGAGCACAAGATCCCGGCGAACCCGGCATCCCAGGCGTCGGCGTCAATCTCACCTGGTTGGGCTTCGACGGCTTGCCTGGCGGCGATGATGTTCTATACACCACGACGACCGACAATCTTGGCATCTATGGCTTCGCCAATTTGCCTTCAGGCAATTTCGTGGTTTCCCTCGATCCAGCGACATTGCCGGCCAATCTGACCGAAACCTTCGATCTCGATGGGGTCGGAACCGCGAACACGACGGAAACTACCTTGACGCCCGGCCAAGCCCGAACCGAGGTGGACTTCGGCTATCAGGGATCGGCCTCCGTCGGCGATACCGTTTGGTAGATAACTATCGCGTGACCGTTGTGCCACCTGCCGTTTACACCGACGCGACTTATGATCTTGATGGAACCATTCTAACTCCCGGCCAAACGACCTTCACGCTGACTCCCACACAAAACCGGACGGACATCGATTTCGGCTATCGCGGCCTCTCTATTGACCCAACCACGCGAACGGGTCTAGGAAATCTAGTTTTCGAAGACCTCAACGGAAACGGTCTGCAAGATGTTGGCGAACTCGGGATCGACGGAGTTCCGGTCGTGTTGTACGACTCGACAGGGACAAACATACTCGCGATAACCACGACGGCGGGTGGCGGCTTGTATTCATTCACGGGGCTCATTCCAGGCATTTACCAGATTCGTTTAGGCGACGCAAATTCCACGACAACCTACATCCGTTCCGCAGCGAATCAGGGAGCAGACAACACGATCGATAGCGACGCGAATACCACGACTGGTTTCAGCTGGCGTTCAGGATCCAGGTGAACCGGGCATCCCCGGCGCGACAGTGACCGTGGTTTCCGCGGGCCCCGACGGAATCTTCGGCAATGGCGATGATGTCGCGCTTCCCCCCGTGACAACCGGTGCTGACGGCATTTGGACGGTTCCCAACGCTCCTCCGGGCGATCTGCGGGCGACTGTCACGGGCTTACCCAACGGTTTGACCGCTCCCACCTTCGATCTCGATGGGACAGGAACGCCCAATGTCGCGACCTTCGCCGGCGTTTCCGGCGTCGATCGCACCGATGTGGACTTCGGCGTCCAGGGTGTTGGATCCATTGGCGATCGCGTCTGGGTCGATATCAATCTCGACGGTGTCGATACCGGCGAACCGGGAATCAGTGGTGTGACAGTCACCGCCACCTGGTCTGGGTTCGACGGCATCCCCGGTAATGCCGACGACCTTACCTACACGACTACAACCGACGCCAATGGCAATTATGCATTCGCGGATCTGCCTCTCGGCAGCTACCAGGTTGCCGTCGATCCCACCACGGTGCCTGTCGATCTGGTGCCGACGTACGATCTCGATAGCGGACTGATCAATCCCGATGGGACGACGGCCGTGACGCTAACGGCTCTCGATCCCGTCGAAGACGGAGCCGATTTTGGCTACACCGGGCAGCGGGCACTCGGTGATCGCGTATGGCTCGATTTCAACGGCGACGGAATTCAAGATCCGAATGAGCCGGGCCTCACCGGAGTCACGGTCACGGCTCTCTGGGGCGGCCTGGATGGCGACCTCGCCACCCCGGGCGATAACCTCCTCTTGACGACTGTTACGGGCGCGAACGGCATTTATGGATTTAGCAGCCTGCCGCCGGGAGTTTTCCAGGTGAGTGTTGGTGCCGGCCTGCCCCCCGGACTTACGAACACCGGCGATATCGACGGGACACTCGACGGCTCCACTCTCGTGACTTTGGCCGCCAACGATATCCGGACCGATATCGATTTCGGCTATCAAGGAAACAGTTCGATCTCCGGGTTCGTCTATCGCGACTATAGTGTCGACGGTATCCAGCAACTCGCCGCGACTTTCCCCGATACCGGCATCGCGGGGGTCACGGTCACACTCACGGGAACCGACATCAACGGTAACGTTACTACGCGAACCACGGTTACAGCCGCGGACGGTTCGTATTCGTTCGGCGGGCTCCTCGCGGGCAACTATCAGGTGACTGAGACGCAACCGCCGCCAGTTTCTCAGCCGGGCGGTTTCTACGATGGTCTCGATACGGTCGGCACTATTGGCGGAACCCAAACAGGGACGTCGCCCCAGAAGAACCAACTGGCCGTCACGTTGGGTACTGGCGAGAACGGCGTTCAGTACAACTTCGGCGAGAACCCACCGGCCGACCCATTTGGATTCGTCTACATCGATCTGAATAACAACGGCATCATGGAACCGGGTGAACCGGGCATTCCCGGCGTGGCGATCACCGTCTCGGGCACGGCATTCGCTGGTACTCCATTGGAACGGCCTCTCACGGCCGCTGATGTGCCCACTGGTCTCACGGTGTTCACGAACGCCAACGGCCGATGGGAATTCCCGATCATCCCGCCGGGTGTCTATACATTCGTCGAAGCGCAACCGCCTGGCTTCATCGATGGCCTGGAAGAGAATGCCGATCCGAATGGGCCGAACACTGTTGTCATCGGCAATGACATCTTCAGTAATGTGCTCCTCAATCCGAATCCGATCCGCGGGCCGTTCAACTTCGGCGAAATCGCGGTGAACGGCGTGATCGAGGGCTCCGTCTACGTCGATCGCAACGGCAGCGGCGTTCGTGATCCGGAAGAGGCCGGCATCTGGGAAGTCACGGTCACCTTGATCGGAAGCGATCTTGCGGGCAACCCGGCGTCGGCGACGGTGATCACCGATATCAACGGCAACTTCCGGTTCCTGGGTTTACGTCCGGGCACGTACCAGTTGTTCGAGACCCAGCCGGCCAGCTTCACCGATGGTCTGGAACGCGTCGGATCAGTCGGCGGTTTAGCCGGAAACGACGTCATCATCGCGATCGGTCTCGGGGCAAACCAGGCGGGAACGCTTTATCAGTTCGGCGAAGGGGGCTTACTCGCAACCGCGGTGTCGAAACGAATGTTCCTGGCTTCGACAACCCTGGACGACTTCTTGTTGGGTGCTCCCGGCAGCGGCGTGGCAACTGTGACGTACGGATTGGCGAACGCAGCGGCTGCAAACGCGAATGTGAATGTGAATGGACTCACGGCCGATCCGGGTGCTCCCGTGATCTTCCAACAAGATGCGAATCTGCCGGCAGGTTTTGCCGCGAACTTGAATAGTGGATTTAGTGAACCGAATGTTGGGACTTCCACGACGACCAGTACGACGACCGGGAATACTGGGAGCACGACCACGCCATCCGGAAACAGCACGCCCCCGGTAACCAACTTGGCAATTCCCACGCTTCTCACGCCCGAGACTCTCGGCACCGATGGCGTGAATGCACCTGTCGAAGAATCAGAGATGGATTCGGCGACGGAGATGGTTGAACTCGAGCGAGGGCTCGATGCACTTTTCGTGTCGCTGGATTCGGGCACTGCCGTCAATACGTCGCTCCCGACGGTTGAATCAAACGCAGAAGAGCACGACGCCCCATCGGCGGTTGAAATCGAAGCATCCGGCGATCGCGACGAAAAACCTGTTCAACCAGAAGCTCGATCGTCTAGCCGCGGTTGGTTCCTCGGCACGTTGGCCGGCATGTTGACCCTGGCAAACAGTCCGTGGAAGCGTTCGCGAAAGAAAGATAAGAGCCTGTCGCAGAATTAGGAAAGTGGGCAAGAAGCACGTTGGATTGGCGGCTCTTGGGCCCCATTTGTTCGCGAAGGAGTTCGATTGCAGCGTCGTGAGATGATTTCAAAGAAGGGGGATTGATCTGCGTGATCGTGCCAGTCTTCTCCATTTTTCTGTATTGACGGTCCGCTTTGACCGTCTCGGACCGATCGGTCTTCGCAGCTTTTATTTAGGGGAATATCGTCAAACTGCAAATTTTCTGCAGTACTTTACGCAAACAGAGCGACAAACGCCATTCGAACACTCTGCTCGATCGATACGGAATTACAGAATCTCAAGCCGATGATTCATGCCAAATTGGGATCGAACCGCTGAACCGCTGGGTTAAGCCACGCCACTTGCATACTTGGGATTGCCATAAGAAACCGGGCGGTATTCGCCCGGTTCCTCAGTGTCGGTCCGAAACGACACTCGATCCAATGAGATGCCGGGCGGACCAGATTCCCACCCGGCTTTAGAATCCAACTCGAGAACTCAGGGCTGACGGACTGACGAAGGCTTGGACCCATTTCGCCGAGCGGAATCCAGGTCAAAGCGATCAAGATTCATGACCTTGGTCCACGTCGCCACGAAGTCGCGCACGAACTTCTGCTGCGCGTCTTCACCGGCATACACCTCCGCGATCGCTCGAAGTTGCGAGTTTGAACCAAACACAAGGTCGACGGAACTCGCGGTCCATTTAACCTTGCCCGTCTTGCGATCTCGTCCTTCGAAAAAGTGCTCGCACACAGGCGACGGCTTCCATTCCGTGCTCATGTCCAGCAGGTTGACGAAGAAGTCGTTGGTCAACGCCTCGGGACGCTTGGTGAAGACACCAAGTTGTGAGCTCCCCGTATTGGCATTGAGGGCCCGCAAGCCGCCGATGAGAACGGTCATCTCCGGTGCCGTGAGCGTGAGCAAGTGGGCGCGGTCAACCAGCATCTCCGGAGCCGGCCGGTCGATTTCGCGGGGGATGAAGTTGCGGAACCCGTCCGAGGTCGGTTCGAGCACGGCGAACGATTGCACGTCCGTCATTTCCTGCGAAGCGTCGGTGCGGCCCGGCGCGAAGGGAACTTTCACTTCATGCCCTGCCTTCTTCGCCGCGTCTTCCACGGCTGCACACCCGCCCAGAACGATCAGGTCCGCGAGCGATACCTTCTTGTTGCCCGTCTGCGATTTGTTGAAATCCAGTTGGATCTTCTCCAGGATCGGCAAGATCTTAGCCAGTTCGTCCGGATTGTTGACTTTCCAATCTTTTTGCGGGGCAAGGCGAATGCGCGCACCGTTGGCACCGCCACGCTTGTCGGTCCCGCGGAACGACGCCGCGGAAGCCCAAGCAGTGGAAACCAGTTGAGACGTGGAAAGCCCCGACGCGAGAATCTTGGCCTTGAGTGCAGCGATATCCACATCTTCGATCAATGGATGATCGACAGCAGGGACAGGGTCTTGCCACAATTGCGGCTTGGCAACCTCCGGACCGAGCAATCGCGAGACGGGCCCCATGTCGCGGTGCGTCAGCTTGTACCATGCTTTGGCGAAGGCCTCGGCGAACTCCTTCGGATTCTCGTGGAATCGCTTCGAAATCTTTGCGTAGGCCGGATCCATCTTCAGGGAGAGATCGGTCGTGAACATGATCGGAGCATGCGTTTTTTTCGGGTCGTGTGCATCGGGCACAATCCCCTTGGCAGCAGGGTCCTTGGGAGTCCATTGCTGTGCGCCGGCGGGACTCTTGGTCAGTTCCCATTCGTAGCCAAGGAGGTTATTGAAGTAACCGTTCGACCACTTTGTCGGGGTGGCAGTCCAGGCTCCTTCCAGGCCGCTTGTGATCGTGTCGCCCGCATTGCCCTTTCCAAAAATATTCTTCCAGCCGAGACCTTGTTCCTTGAGGCTCGCTCCCTCCGGTTCCGGACCGACGTTCTTTTCCGGATTGGCGGCACCGTGAGCTTTTCCAAATGTGTGTCCGCCGGCGATGAGGGCCACAGTCTCTTCGTCATTCATCGCCATGCGGGCGAACGTCTCTCGAATGTCCTTCGCGGCGGCGAGTGGATCCGGCTTACCATTCGGCCCTTCCGGGTTTACATAGATCAAGCCCATCTGCACGGCAGCGAGCGGATTCTCGAGTTTCCGGTCGCCGGTGTAACGTTTGTCGCCCAGCCACTTGGTCTCCGGCCCCCAGAAGGTGTCTTCTTGCGGTTCCCAAACGTCTTCGCGGCCTCCTGCGAATCCGAAGGTTTTGAATCCCATGTTCTCGAGAGAGACATTTCCCGTCAGCACCATCAGGTCCGCCCAGGAGATTTTCTGGCCGTACTTTTGCTTGATCGGCCAAAGCAGGCGGCGTGCTTTGTCGAGGTTGGCGTTGTCCGGCCAGCTGTTCAAGGGCGCAAAACGCTGCGTACCGTACGACGCACCGCCGCGTCCATCCGCAACGCGATAAGTCCCCGCACTGTGCCATGCCATTCGAATGAACAGCGGCCCGTAGTTCCCGTAGTCCGCCGGCCACCAGTCCTGCGACGTTGTCAGCAACGCATTGATGTCTTTCTTCACAGCAACCAGGTCGAGCTTTTTGAACTCCTCAGCGTAGTTAAAGCCTTCACCCATCGGATTGCTCTTGGCCGAATTCTGGTGCAGGATTTGCAGGTTCAATTGTTTGGGCCACCAGTCCTTATTTGCCAAGGCGCCTGCCGCCGTGTGTCTCTGGGCTGCAGCCGTCCCGTTCATCACCGGGCACATGTCGCTGGCTTTGGGACTTTCTTTGTTCGGTTTCGCACCGTTTGTCAGGGTTGGCTGATTTTCGGCGAATGCGAACACGGCGATGCACAGCACGACGCAGATCGATACTGCACGAGGGAATCGGGTAGTTCTGGTCATGATCTCTCCGCGGTTTGAGGTTAGAATTCGACGCTGACAATGCGGCCTGCCCCTGTGCCGGAGCTCTTAGATAGATGGGCGATCTCGCGTGATCGATTCAACACTTACGTAAAAA
>JAIOQJ010000250.1 GCA_021413475.1 Planctomycetota bacterium
CGCAGCCGTCGCCGACCAGCGACGGCTGCGGTCAAGATAACAGCGTCTACTGGCAAATTCAATATGATTCTTCGATTTTTTAAACTCTCGCATTTGTTCGCGAAACAGTCTGATAAACGTTATTATGATGTCGCTATCATCAGAAAGGGAACCCGTTCTGCAAAATTGATCATTATAAAAATCGGCGATCGGCAAGTTGAGGCACACTGTTGAGCTGAGGCTGGCCACATGAAGGGAATGTTCAGCTTTGCAATTGCCAACCGTCAATCCCGCAAACTTCAACTATTTCCCCACCCCCCGCGCAAATTTCCCCGCATTTCGCGTCAATCCCCCGAAGGGTAAGTTGAGAGCCGCAAGACATAACTTGAAGGGGATCATAATCTTAAAGCCGTTTCTGTGACGGCGGACTCCTTCAGCGGTCAACTTAGACTCGTCACCATAAAGGAATTGGACCATGAAAACCTATCTTCTCTCGGCAGTCGCCGCTTTCGCTTTGTTCCTGGGCCTGGAATCGAGTGCAAAGGCTCAGCCCACGACGATCGTCACGAGCTCCGGAAGCAGCTTCTCTTCCAGCAAGAGTTCTTCATACGGTTACGGCCCCGGCGGATCGTTCAGCAACTCGCAAAGCTCCGGTTCGGCCTCTCAGTGGGGAAGCGTCGGCATCAACGCAGTCACCCCGGGCGGAACCTTCTCGGGTAACTTCTCGTCTGGCAGTGCTCGAACCTGGAACAATAGCTCGGGTTCTTACAGCGGCCCGTCCGGCTCGGGAATCTACTCGAACAGGAGCGGCAGCACATCGAACTTCAACAACGGCAACTGGAACTTCAATGGCCCCAGCGGTGGGATGGGCGGAAGCTACAACAACGTCAACAGCAAGACCTTCAGCAAGGGCTTCAGCAAAACGTTCCCGTGAGCCATCGGAGGGATAACATGCCCACGCAAAGCCGTGGGCATGCCACCCAACGTCCAGTTAGAAACAATCCCGAATCTTTCTTCCAACATACTTTTGCCAACAAACGGAGTGATTCCGATGAAGACCATGATGACCATGCTGACGGGCATGACGATCGCCTTCTCTTCGCAAATAGCCTCGGCCGAGGAGCCCGATCCGCAACTGCCGATCCCGGCTTACTTCCCGATCCCGGAACTGCCGAACTTCCCAAAAGGTGTCGCCAATCAACTGAAACGCGACATGGAGCGGGTGAACCAGCAAGTCCATTTCGGCCTGCAAGGCATTCCCCTGCAAGCCCAGCCGTTCGCCGAGTTTCCGAAGTTCCGCAACGACTTCGGATTCATCCCGGAGGAATTTTTCCGCGGCTGTTTCGAGATGCCGAAGATGCCGGTCGATTTCCCGAAGGGAAATTTCGAATGGAACGATCAGGCTTCGAGTTCCTGGTCGTGCGTGAACGGCAAGTTCTGCTTGTCGAACCGCAAGAACGACGTGAGCTACAAAGTCACCGGGCGGATGAAAGACGGCATCGCAGTCCCCGACGCGATCATCGTCAAAGACGGCAAGGATTCGACGAGCTACGACAACCTCGCCGATGTCCCCGATTGCCACCGCAAGCCGATCGAGAAACTACTGAACGCGGAACGCGAGTGACCGCGAGCGAAATTGCTAAGTCTAAAAACCTATCACGAAAACACGAAAGAATGAAAGCACGAAATTGAGAATGGTCTTTCTCGTGCTTTCATTCTTTCGTGTTTTCGTGACGGATTCAATGGATTTCGATTTCTGGAGATCACCGAATCGTCTTCGGTGCCTTCTGGTCCTTCGGCACCTTGGTCGTGTACTTGCGGCCTTTCATGCGTACCTCGAAATCGGCCTTGGCGTCTTTGATCGCTTGCGGATCCTGCAACAACTCGACCGCACTCAACGCCAACACCTTGGCGGCAACCATCATTCCTTTGTGGCCGATTGGCGAACCGATGGCGGCGACGTTCTGCCAACTATGGCCCGGGCTGCCGGCCGCGAAGCAGGCGGTGGACATTCCAGAGGTGGGAACGTGCCAGCTAATGTCGCCCACTTCTGTCGAACCGGCATTCTGATACGGTTCCTCGGGCAACTCATCGATCGTGTCGTTGAGCAACTTCGGTTCCTTCAAACCGAAATCGTTCCGGATCGACGTTTGCAGATCGCGGGCAAGATCGAGGTCGGCCTTGTCGAACTTCGGCGCACCGACTTTCTTGAAATTCTTGAGAACCAACTTCGAGAGCGGCAGATTGGGGATAATCTCATGGCAATCGGTGTCGACTTGCACCTGCATCTTGGTCCGGGTCATCTTGGCCGCGCCCTCGGCGATCTCCGTGAGCCACTCAAACTGGGCTTCCATGTCTTCGTGAGTGTTGCCGCGAACGAAGTACCAGGATTGCGCGGTGGCCGGTACGACATTCGGCGCCCCGCCGCCGTTCGTGACCACGTAGTGGATGCGGTTGCTTTCCTTCACGTGCTCGCGCATATAGTTGGCACCGATGTTCATCAGTTCCACGCCGTCAAGTGCGCTGCGCCCCTTTTCCGGCGAGCCCGACGCGTGAGACGGCAGGCCGTGAAAGGTGAACTTGGCCGAGATCGCCGCCTTCGAGGAACTGTACCAAATCCGATTCTGCGAACCGGGATGCCAGTGCAGGCAGACATCGAGATCTTTGAACTGACCGTCGAGTGCCATGTAGACTTTGCCGATCAGCGTCTCCTCGGCCGGCGTGCCGTAAACGCGAATGGTCCCTTTGAGTTTGTGCTTGTCGTAGACTTCTTTGACTGCCACCGCGGCGCCGATAGAGGCGGTCCCCAACGCACAATGCCCGCACCCATGCCCCGTCGTCCGTCCTTGAGCGGGTTTGCGAGTCCCGATCGCCTGCTGCGAAAGTTCCGGCAAGGCATCGTACTCCGCCAGGATGCCGATGACGGGTGACCCCGAACCATATTCCGCGATAAAGGCCGTGGGCATGCCGCTCACCCCTTCTTTCACCTTGAAGCCGGCTTTTTTGAGCACGCCGACCAATCGCGCGGACGAACGATGCTCTTCCAACCCGACCTCGGCGAAGGTCCAGATTTCCTGATTGACGGCGACCAGATCTTCGCGAATCGAGTCGACGTGTTTAATCAGATCATCCTGGATGGGCGTGGTCGTGGTCGGCTCGGCAGCCATGGCGGCACCCGAGAAGTTGGCTCCGATCAATAGCAGAAGAATGCAGAATCGCATGGGATTTCCTTGTGAAACGGTGTCGAAACGCCTGGGAGTAGATTATGGAAGTGATCGGAAGAGGAAGAGGCCTAGGCTCTTGAACCTCCCCGAGAGAGATGGAAGGAAAATAGACGACTGGCCGTCCTGTTCAATTTTTCCAAGATTCCATTCCCCTTACCCGCCCCTCCTTCGCTATGCTCGTTAGGAACCCGGCCGTGGGCCGGATCCTCCGAACAACGAAAACCCGCGAAAGTCGAAGGAGAACGAAATGTCGAAGCTCAGATGGTTCGTGCTGGTGGTGGGGATGGCGTCGCTGGCTGGCACCGATGTCGGCAGCAATCAGGCCGAGGCTCATTACGCGTATCGGCAGTATTACGACACCTCGTGGAGCTACAACACGACCTACTCTTATCACTACCGCCGATATTACTACAAGCCGACCGTTCAGGCCGTCTCTTACAGCTACCACTACACGATCTACTACCCCTCCCGCCCGCGCTACGTGTACTACTACAACCCGGTGAAGCGGTACTACTGGGGCCGTTACGACCTTGAGGACAAGGGCTACTCGATGCTCAAGGAAGAGGATCGCAAGGAGAAACTGACCGACATCAAGGAAGAAGCATTCCCGAAACCCGCCGCGATGCCGGCCATCCCCGATGCCGACGATAATGTGAAGATCGAAGTCCCGCCGAATGATCTGCCCAAGAAGTGAATCGAACCCCGCGTCAGGTTCTGACGCGGGGGTTTTTCGTTTGCCTCGAAGGAGTAACGGTCTCCGTGGATTGCCCGGATGAGCCAGAAGCTATCACCGCCATCAACGCAAATGCAAACCCTACCGCCGACATGGCCTCGCCGCATCCCAAGATCACAAAACCCCAAGTGGCGCTACTATATGTTGACGACACTGTTGCAATCGCGGCCCATGCGCAGAATAGCCCGACCAGTATGATGAGCAAGAGTCGGGCCCACGTTTGCCACGCCGTTGAAGCCCGGGCCATTAGCATGCCTACCGTGGCGACTGCGGCACCGAAGCCCAAGCACGCCCCGACGAATGGCCAAGCGCCCGCCATTGCTAGGCCGACGCCAATACCTGGGCCGTAATCTGTGCCCGGATTGTCCGCAGTCATCTCGGCCGCCACCTCATTCATGTACGCATCGTATTGAGGTGAAATGAATTTCAGGTGCGTACCGTATGCGACGATCGGCACGCTCGTCCAGAGCGCGAACAGGGCGAGTCGAAAACTCCAAGTCCGAACAGGAGGGTTCATGGGGAGCCCGTGCAATCGAGTGCGGATTTAAGGGCGACTTCGTGCTGAAGCGGACAGTCTCCGATGCGAGACGTTTCGGCAAGCTCGCGCCGAGTCATCGGCTGTTCGCAAAAAACACGGCGAAATCGTCGAGAAGTTTCGCGTTCGCGGATTTCTTGTCGACACCTTTGAGTTCCGATAGGCCGAGACAAAATTCCATTCCGTCGCTTTTCCGCTTAACATACGCTCCGATGTCGTTGCCATGGAAGAGCATCCATTCCGAAAAGACGCCTTTCTCAATTCCGAGCAGGTCATAACGGTCCTGGTACGATGGCTGTGTCTTTTTCAGTTGTTCGTATTCAACTTGAGTTTCATGACCGCCAAAAACGTAGTACTCTTCCCAATTAAAATCCTCGATACCAGTTACCTCGAACGGAAACTTGAAGTTTCGAAGGAGGTGTTCGTAGAATGCGGTCATTTGGTCCTCGACGCTTGCAGCTTCGTCGTTCCCAATGATCGCCTCGATTCGTTTCCATTGCGCCTTCATTCCGGCCTCAATTCACGTGAAAGGCAAATTCGCCGACTTAGCCAAACCACCGGCAATACAAGTGTCACGGCGACGAGCAACCAACATGGGACGACAACACCCTCCAATTCCGACTCCAATTCCGCAATGCCTTGGCTCTTGACGACCACGCCGGATACGACGCCTGCACCCAGGACGGTGGACGGGGCGGGACGCACATCATCCAAAAGAGTGAGAATAGCAAGGTTGCTCGCGGCAGCCTCGATGCGAGCCCGGTCCCCCGTGATCTTCAGCGGAAAATAGGGGATCGCGCCCAGCTTGGTCCGGGCGCGGCCGACCCAAACCACTCCGTTCCAGGCCTGGCCGCTATAGGCATCGACGACGACATACGCCTCTGCGGATTCGCGAACTCGCGTCCGCTTGATCTGGCCGGCATCCTGGTATGAGCGAATCCAGAACACGACAACCGTCGCGCATAAGGCCGCTGAAAGAATGGTGGCGATCAGCAATAACGACGGCCGATGTCTCATACGATTGATCAGCACCGGGTATCGTTCGTAGAGGTAAACTGTCGAAGGTATTCGATCATTTCGGATCTCTGCAATTGCGAAACAGACTCTTGGGATCCACGTATCCCAACTCAGCGCACTTTTGATTCAAGTCGGGGTAGGGAGGATTGCCGGCAAGCGTTTGCGACTGGATCCACATGACTTCCACTGTGTGTTCTTTTGGTCCAAAACGCTTTACGTGGACCGTCCGCGAAACGACGCCCGGTTGAGCTTTTAGCCATTCCACGAGAAGCTGGTCGTCGGCGGGCATTTTGCCGAACTCGGTCTCGGCGCAAAAATCGAAGGACACGTACACGTTGTGAATGAACAGCTGCCATGCGACGACTGACGCAACTACAACGCTCGCAAGCACGATCAAGGTAATGCGGATTCGTTTTCTGGTCATCGCATTTCCTGATGGATCTTTATCGGACGCGATAAAGGTGGATCCGCATGCTTGGCCCTTCCTGCCGCCTACCGGCAACATTGCCATAGTCATACTGGTTTCGCAAGGGTAATGTCGAATTCCATTCGTGAACACTTTGGCGATCACAGTTCCGTGAGATCGAGTGTCGAGTAAATTCCCCATGCAATTCGTCAACAACCGCCACCCAGTCTCCCGGGGAAACGACTGAATCAGGTGTTTTGAAGTTCTTCATCCCGAGCCGATCTCCGTAGAAGGAAAATGTCCCAACGCCTAGATACCATATTTTCGAGTTCGGCCCTTGCTGATGACATGTTTCGGCGACTTCGCGAGCCATTGCCTTTTGTCCATAGTACCAGTTGAATTCCATCGTAAACATAAAAAGGCCAAGCAGAAAATTGAAGCCGACAACTCCCCAGATCAAGCCTGTTCGGTTTGCACAAGTTCGCGCGGCAAGCCGGCAGGTAAGGAGACTGGCGACGACGACAATCCCAAGAACTCGTCGAGTGGCGGGGAAAGGGCTGAAGACGAAATAACAGCCGATTTCCAGCGCAAGCCAAAGGAGAAGGAACCCGTCGGCCGAAATGAACCACCTTCGGGCGGGGTGCCCTTCATCGGTAAACGGCTGGCAAATCAGGCGTCGCGCGACCACCAGGATCGCCACGGCCAGAGCCCCTCCAATGAGCCCAAATATCACGCTAGTCCCTAAACCAGCGAACTCCCTTCGCCAGATAGGACGATAAAAACGAAAAAACTCGAAATCCTTTAGCTTTCGGCGGTGTTTGATGAAGTGACCAAACAAGCATCACCACCAGACGAAAGGGATTTCGAGTGAACGCCAAGA
>JAIOQJ010000081.1 GCA_021413475.1 Planctomycetota bacterium
TCGTTCGAGTCCTCATCCGACATTTTCCGGATTTGCGCGCCAATCGTCCGCCTCTCGAACCGTGGCCGATGGCGCAGTTCATCCGCGAATTCTGTGAAGAGAACTGTATTAGCGACGTGTCGGCTGTCCGCCGCCTCCACGACCGTTACGTTCACTTCAAGCATCGTCTTGCTTCCGCGAATATCCGCTTGGCCGCTCACGTCGCCAAGCGATTCCGCCATCACTCGCTAAGCTACCCAGATCTTCTTCAGGAAGCCGTCTGCGGTTTGATGCAAGCGATCGATCGTTTCGATGTCAGCCACGGCACCCGGCTCGCTACCTATGCGACCTGGTGGATTCGCCAGACTCTCCAGATTGCCGTCGCTCGGCAGAGCCATCTGGTCAGCCTGTCGCCGCATCACTTGCAAGAACTCGGTCTGCTCCAGCAGGAAAGCGAAGCATTGGCTCACGGCGGCAAGCACCTGCCGAGCCCCCAGGAACTCGCCAGCCGCACGGGTAGCAGCCTCGAGCACTTGACCCACCTGCAAACTGCGACCCGCACGCCGGTCTCGCTGAACGCGGTTCTCGATGACGATAGCGATTTCAAGCTCACAGAAGCGATGCCGGATAACACCAGCACCGTGACGCAGACGAATAACGAACGCCAGGAAGCTCTCGGTTTCCTGATGGACAATCTTCGTCCGCGGGAAAAGAAAGTTCTCGATCTTCGCTTTGGTCTAACCGGCAACGGCACCCATAGCCTCCGCCAGATCGGGCATCTGCTCCGCATCAGCAAAGAACGCGTCCGCCAGATCCAGAACCGGGCTCTCGAAAAACTCCGGGCCTCTGCCGAACGCGTTGGCTGGGAACCGAGCCTCTTGCTCGACTAATCATTGATCCTTTCAAGCCCCCTGGTGTCCAACCAGGGGGCTTTTTTGTTGAATTTTGCACCCGGCTTCGCCAAAATCCATTTCCTCCAAGCCCGAAACGCCAGCAAGGACGGATTCGACCTTGCTGGCGCTTCGGGCTCGGAGGAAGCGAGAACAACCACATGAAGCAACTCCTTCTCTTCATTCCCCTTCTCATGGCCGCCGACTGGCCAGGTTGGCGTGGGCCACAAGGCAACGGGGTGACCTCCGAGAAGAACCTCCCGGAAAAGTGGAGCCCGACCGAAAACGTGATCTGGAAAGCCCCGCTCTTCGGCGTGGGCGTCGGCACACCCGTGGTAATCGGTCAGAAAGTGTTCGTCACGGCCTCCGATGGCCGACAAAACGAGCGTCTGCATGTCCTCGGCTTCGACGCGGCCACCGGCAAACAACTCTGGCACACGCGTTTCTTCGGTTCAACAATCCCCGAGAGCGAATACCCAGCCGGCGGCATGGCCGCTCCGTCGCCCGTGAGCGATGGCAAAGCGGTCTACGCCCTTTTCGGCACGGGCGATCTCGTCGCTCTCGATTTCAACGGCAAGCCGGTTTGGGTCCGCTCGCTCGGCGACGAATACGGCACCTTCAAAAATCGCTGGGGGATGAGCAGTTCGCCGATCATCGTGGAAGACATGGTTGTCGTCCAGGTCGATCACTGGGGCGGCTCGTATCTGCTGGCGGTCGATGCCAAGACCGGCCAGAATCGCTGGAAGACGCCGCGCGATGCCACCGTGAACTGGACAAGTCCCGTGCTGGCGATGGTGAAGGGAAAACCGCTGATTGTCGCGAGCGGCACGCACACCGTCAAAGGTTACGACCCAACCAACGGCCTGGAACTCTGGACCGTGAAAGGGATGCAGCAGCAGTGCATCCCCACGCCGATTGTCGCGGGTGAGTTCCTTTACGCGGTCTCCGGCCGCAAGGGAAACACCCTGAAGATCCGCCTCGATGGCGGCACCGGCGACTTGACAAACAGTAACGTAATCTGGAAGAAACCGCGCGGAGCACCGTTCATTCCGTCTGGAATTGTCTACGAAGGGCGTTACTACCTGATCGACGACGACGGGCTCGGCACCTGTCTCGACGCCAAGACCGGCGAACTTCTGTGGCAAGAACGCATGGGCGGCCATTACCGGGCCTCGCTGACGGCCGGCGACGGCAAGATTTTCTTCACCAACATGGAAGGCGTCGTCACCCAGGTTAAGCCCAGCAACGAGTTCGAGGTAATTGGCAAGAACGACCTAAAAGAAGCGATTCACGCATCTCCCGCGTTTGCGAACGGGCGTGTTTTTCTGCGCGGGGAGAAGTTCTTGTATTGCATCGGGAAGTGATGCCCATTCTGTCGCGGCTAACCAGGCGTCACTTGGAAACCTGCCATGCCAAATGCGTATATCGCTCCGCATAATCGCGTCCCGACGCCGCACGGCTGCGCCAGTTGACCAGATTCAGATGGTCCCCTTCCCAAATGTCGCACCGTTCTCCGTAAGTCGCGGATGCGACTGAAACGACGCCATCGTTCGGCCCCTCGGCATTTTGCACGATACCGTGCGGCAACTTCCAGAACGGTCCGAGCAGGGAGCGATCGCAGCGGCCAGCCACGGACAGATAACGCACGCCCGGCACATCGCGAACGTCTTCGTTGAACTGTCGGCAACGATCGACGGTCAGATCTTCGAAGGCATCCCGCGAAATACCCAGCAAGCGCAAGACGGGACGCAGAAACCAGCCCAGCGTGCGGATGCCCCAGTCGGCGAAGGAACTGCCGCGATGCGGGGTGCCGATCGTGGTCAGCGAATAAACGCAATCGCCCATGTCGAGTTTCGTGATCATGTAACGAGCATCGAGGCCGCCCATGCTGTGCGCGAAGACGTGTACGCGCTGGCCGGGGAACTGGGTGCGAATGAAACGGCGAAGTTCGAGGGCACGAGCCTCCACACCACGCGTGCGGCTCAGCCGTGCAACGCGAACCTCGTACCCGGCACCGGCGAGTTGATCTTCAATGCCGGGAAAGTAATTCTTCAATTCCACGGGTCCCAAACGGATGCGGTCGAAGCCAAGCAAGCCGTGGACCAATACAATCGGTGCGGGGTGGGACGGCGTCATGTGCGGCACGGATTCCGGTAAAAAGCACGGATGATGAAGATTGATTGATGAATCGGCAAAACGTCTAAGTGTATCTCATTAGAAATCGTTGATAAAGGAAAAAACCATGCCGTTAGCGATTGCGAAACCGGGAGTCACCAGGGTCGGATGGATCGGCACGGGCGTCATGGGACGCTGGATGTGCCAGCATTTGATGTCCAAGGGCTTTAGCGCGACAGTCTATAACCGAAGCAAAGAGAAAACGCAACCGCTGACGGAGCTGGGGGCGAAAGTCGTCGATAGTCCGAAGGCCGTCGCCGAGCAATCGGACGTCGTCTTCGCCATCGTCGGCTTCCCGGCCGACGTTCGCGAAGTTTTCCTCGGCACCAACGGAGCCCTGGCGGGAAGCAAACCGGGCACGATTCTTGTGGACATGACGACGAGCGAGCCGTCGCTAGCCGTCGAGATTTACGAGACGGCCAAGAAGAAGGGTGTGCATAGCGTCGATGCCCCTGTTTCGGGCGGCGACGTCGGTGCCAAGAACGCGGCTCTCTCCATCATGATCGGCGGCGAGGCGGCGACGATCGAAGCTCTCAACCCGCTCTTCGAGTGCATGGGCAAAACCATCATCCATCAGGGCGCGCCCGGCGCTGGCCAGCACACGAAGATGGTCAATCAGATCCTGATCTCCTCGAACATGGTCGCGCTTTGCGAAGGCTTGCTCTACGGCTACAAGTCAGGTCTTGATCTCGAAACCGTGTTTAAGTCCGTGTCAGTCGGGGCGGCCGGCAGCAAGGCGCTCGAGGTCCTCGGGCCACGCATCCTGGCACGCAACTTCGAGCCCGGCTTCTACGTCGAGCACTTCATCAAGGACATGGGCATCGCCCTCGACGAATCAAAGCGGATGGGCATCTCGATGCCCGGCCTGGCTCTGGCACATCAGCTTTATTTGGCACTCCAGGCACAAGGCTACGGCCGCAAGGGGACCCAGGCGTTGATGCTGGCCCTCGAGCATATTTCGAACGTGAAGCGATGATCTCGTGAAGCCGCGACGCGGCGTCTTCGGAGCGGAGCGCTTTGGCCCGCGCAATGATGTTGCGGCGCTTCACGGTGAGTGATTTGAGAAACGAAAGAGCCAGCGGAAAAATCCGCTGGCTCTCTTCTTTCACTTCTCGTTAACCATTCTTAGTGGTTGAGCATGAACTCATTCGTGTTTAACAGGGTCCAGAAGAGGTCTTCGAAGAAAGTCTGGTAAACCGCTTGCGGATTCTTGCCCCCGGCATCCTTGGCGGCTTTCAACTGGCTTTGCACAAAAGCGATTTCCGTCGCGCTCAAAACTGACTTCTTTTTCGACTTAGCGTCGATCTTCTCGTACTGGATCATGGCCGTACTTGGCCGACGAGCCAAGGCAGTCAGGTAGATCTCGTCGATCATGAATTGATCGCGTGCCGTGGCGGACATTTTCATGCCCTTGGCCACCGTCTTGGCAACCAAGCCGTCGGCTCGCTTGATTTCGTCGTTCAGTTCCTTGCCGTTCATCATGAGCAGGGCTTGAACGATCGTGCCATTGAAGGTCATTTCGTTTCCTTCGTCGTCGCCGAAGTTGCGAACGAGCTTATCCATCCAGGCTTCGCGGTTGGCCTTTCGCGTTTCCTTATCGACTTGCATGTCGGCCTTGGTCGCGGTGGTCAATGATTCGAAGAGAGCTTCGGGGCTCTGAGCTTTCAAAGGCATGCGAGCGAAATAGACGTCGTATTCCGGCTTGGACATGTCCTTGTTCGGTGCGACGTAGCTGAGGTTATACGCCTCGCTGTTGCAGATCCATTCGATCAAGAGCTTGGGGTCGTACTTGTACTTGATGAACTCCTGCCCAAGTTTTTCGAGCAGTTCGGGATGGATCACCTTATTGTGCCCGCCGAAATCGTCCGGAGCAGCCTGCTCGTTCATGCCGCGGCCAAAGAAGTGGGCCCAAATCCGGTTGACGTACGCCTTGCCGAAGTTGTCGTGAGCGACAATGTAATCGGCCAGCACTTCGCGACGGCTCTTGCTCATGTCTTCCG
>JAIOQJ010000251.1:0-3986 GCA_021413475.1 Planctomycetota bacterium
GATACCTGCAAATTCTAGACGATCGAATCTCCCACTTAAAGGAAGCGATTATGAAATTCGCGACTGGATGGATGTTAGCATTCGCGGCAGGAATGTTCCTCTCCGCCCCGCAAACAACTCAAGCTCAGGAAGCGTCGCTTGGTTTGGTGCCGGCCAAGGCACCGATCGTCCTGCAAGTCAACGGGCTCGATAAAGCACGCGACCGCATGGGCAAATTACTCGGCAACGCCCTGCCCGACCTGGCCCCCAAGTTGATCAAACAGATCGACGACAAAATCAAAGAACTTTCCGAAGGCCGCGACCTCAAGTCGATCGTCAAGGATGGCCGGGTTTATGTCGTCGTCACCGACTTGAGCAGTCTGACCGAGAATTCGCAGCTAGCGATACTGTTGCCGATCACCGGCTACACGGAATTCAAGAACGGCTTCCTGAAAGAGGATGAACGTAAAAGCCTGAAGAAACAAGACGATGGTTACGACACCATTAAGGTCGAAGGAATGGAAGATGACGTTTGCCTCATCGAGCGCAAGGGCTACCTGACGCTCACGAACAGCAAAGACGCCGCCAAGGCCTTCGCGAAAGGTGACGACACCGGACTCGGCAAAGCGCTCTCGAAGGAAACAGCGAAGACATTTCTGGATCAGGACGCCTCGGTCTACGTCAACATCAAGGCGATCAACAAGGAATATGGAACCAAGATCCGGGGCTTCAAAGCGCTTCTCGAACTCGGCCTGGGAGCGGGCGGTATGGGTATCGATAAGAAGCAAGCGGAGATGGTCAAAGTTCTCTTCAACAGCTTCTTGCAGTTGCTCGACGACGGCGAGGCCGCGGTCGTCGGCTTCGACTTCCGCCCCGAGGGTGCTAACTTCAAGCTCTACGCTCAGTTCAGTGCCGATACCGATACCAATATTTTCCTGAAGAAGCTCAAACCAAATTCGTTGAAGGAAATTGGCGCACTTCCCGGAGGACTACTCATGTACTCCGCCACCAACTTCGACCCTACTCTCTCGAAGACTCTTGCCCTTCTGATGAAAGAAACACTCGCCGACGACGAAAATGAGGAGGCCAAAAAGACGATCGAGGCAGCGATGAAGGAATTGTCCGAGAACGGACGGCAGTACGAGCTCGGCGCCTCGAGCGGCCTATCTGGCGGCCTAGGTATCGCCGAGTACAAGGACGGCGCCAAGGCCGCCGCATCCTTGCTCAAAATGTTCAAAGCGATGACCAAAACGACGACATTCGGCAACATGCCGTTCAAGGAAAAGCCCGCCATTACGGAGGGAGCGGAAACCGTCGGAGACATCAAATTAACGAAGGTCAAGTTTAGCTACGACTTTGATAAAGCGGTCGAAAATGTCCCCGAAGCAACTCGTGATGCCACCAAGGCCGCGATGGTGAAGGCTCTGGGCGACAATACCACGCTCTGGATTGGTTCTTCCGGCAACAGGGTATTCAGTGTGAATGGCTCGGACGCGAATAAGGTGAAGGAATTAGTCGAAAGTTATCAGAAGGGAGCCAATCCACTCGAGAAAGATGAATCGTTCACGTCAACTCGCAAACAACTTCCGGCGGATGCGACGATCCTTATTGCCGGCGACTCCGCACGCTTCTTGCAAGAACTCGTTGACATGATCCGGGAGTTCGCGGGAGGCGGCGGCATTCCGGGCTTGCCCGGCGGCGGTGCCATCCCTGAACTGAAAGCCCCAAAAGGCAAAGCCGCTTACTTTGGCGTCGCCATCGTCCTGCAGGCCGAACAGACTAGCCTTGATTTCTTCGTCCCAGTCACGGCCATCCAACAAGTTCGCAAGATGCTCGCACCGTTGATTGAAGGGGATAATTAATTCTGTGATATCCCAGAGGTTCGCAGAGCCTCACGTCTGGGCTTGGTGGGAATTTCCCCCTAGCCCAGACGTGAGGCTCTGCGAACCTCTGGGATCTGCCTCACTCCATCATTTCGCACGTTTTTCTCAAGTCCGCGCAAACTCCTTCATCACTTCCGTTCTCCCTTCAACAAACACCACGATGGACTACCTGCCGCCGAGTGGTGAATCAAAAAATCTGGCAGAACGGAGACTGCATCATGAAGAACATCGTCATACTCACCGCTTGCTTCCTGACCGCTTGTTGCGCCTTGGCGACTCCGACAATTGCGGATGCCGCCTCGGTCACGATCAGGAATTATTCAAATGACTCAGTGAATGTGGTCGTCGCTTACAATCGCTACAAGGGCGACACGGTCTCCAAAGGCTGGTACGTGGTGAAATCGAACGGCGTGCTCACCCTTGAGGCCGATGACAAGTCGGACATGTACGTGCGAATCGAACGAAACGGCAAGGAAGTAACGTTCAAAAATCATAAGAGCTATCTGTTCTTCCCGGTCAACGCCGAGCGGTTCTCGGTCTCGAAGACGCCGACCAATGCGAAGATTCGCGTTCTCCGCTGGGGAACGAATTTACAGCACACACGGAACATGAATACGGGTGAAGAACTGCCAGCCGGCTGGACGGATCGCCGATTCACCCGGATCGGCTCGGAAGATGCCAGCCTGGAAATCAAACCCATCAACTAGTCGAACGTGAAAAGGCGAGAAGCGGCGGCGTGGGCTCGACATGGAAAAATTCTCCATCGATCGTCCCACCGACGAGCGCCTGACGGCGCATTTTCACCACGAGAGGCCTACCTGCCAGTTGCTCCAGAACACTCAGCGGCGCGGTCGATCGATCCCACATGGCATCGACGGCCACCGAAAATGTTTGCTCGAACTGATGCTGCCCTGCCATCGCCGCGTGGGAAACCTGATCGGTGAAACAGGCCCAAGCAGTCCCTGAGGGGAAGTCAATTTTCTCCTGGGGGACGTTTCGTTGATACTCTTCATCTTTCTTCATCGCATCGTGCAGGCCGAGCATGTAATGGTCGTATGGCGAACGCAAACCCTTGGTCACTCGGAACCAAGATAGTAGCCGCCGTTGCAGCCAGAAAGGCGGCGTCAGCTTCGACCAAAATCGATTGGCGACGTCTGAAAATGGTTCGCCGACCCGCCAGGTGCGGGCACGTCCTTGCGGGTTGACGTTGCAGAATATCCGAAGGATTCGCCGTCCGCGAACGGGTTGCGACGGAAAACTATCGACGTGCAAGCGCGTATCATCTTTACGCCAACTCGTCACGCGGCCGGCCACTTCAGCGGGCCGCAAGCTTGTTTTCTGTCGCTTGAGAGCGGCACCATAATGGGGCAAGAGTGATTGAAAGAGACTCTGTGCGGCATCCGCGTAGCGGCTGATGAGTACCCGCAATCGCTCCGCGATCCTTCCCTCGCAATGCGTGCCGCTCAACTTGTTCGTATCGGGATTGAAGCCGACATTCTTGGACTTCTTCAGAATCGACGGATCGAGAAATTGCTTCTCGCCTTCGGCGATCATGAAAGGCAAGTTCGGAAAGTGGAGGACTTGCCCCTGTTCCAAGGCGTGCAGCGCGGCCTCTCGAAGGTCCTTGGTGTAAGTCGAATTCCAACTGGTCGTCGGGACGACGAAGATGCGATTCTTCATCTGAGGATCATCCTTCAGAGAGTGATTGCGTGAATTCATGCTGAATCCATCGGCACTTCCTCCGACGGACGAAGCGATTTTCGATCCTCAAACAACGAAACGCCGCGAAGCTGGCTAAACTCTGTCGGTTAGCCCGATCAGCCAAGCTTTTCCACTTTTACTTTCCAAATCTCCTGATCCGTAAAGTTTACCAATCCTTCGCATCCGCATAATCGGCACATCCGGATCGAGTTGAAGGTGAGCGCCTCTCTGCTCCGATGTTTCCAGATAGGAGATCATCCAGGACCACGGAACGGGGGTACGATCGATGACCGACACGCGAACCTTGCTGACGAAAATTTCCGCGTTTCGGGAGCGGTTGGAATCGATGCCGCGTCTCGTTTCCGAGCTGGTGCCGAACATCGCCCGCCCCAGCAACCAAACGCCCGATGAGCATTTGCGCAC